>DASXGF010000006.1:0-4461 GCA_036489275.1 Myxococcaceae bacterium
GCCCTTCACGCCTACCTCGACGGGGAGCTCTCCCTGGAGGGCTCGCTGGAGGTCGAGGAGCACCTCACCGCGTGCAACCCCTGCCGTCGCGAGCTCGAGACGCTCCAGGCGCTCCGGCGACTGCTCCGGTCGGCGAAAGCCGCCGCGCCCGAGGCCGAGACGGCGCTCGAGCGAGTCACCCGGACCGTCCGTGCCCGGCGCCGGCGAACCTTCGCCCTGGGTGGCCTCGGCGCGATGGCCGCCGCGGCCCTGGTCGCGCTGATGGTCATCCCCCGGAACACGGGGATCATCCAGGAGGTCGCGGCGGTGCACGCCCGCGCCCTCGACGGCGGCAGCTCGGTGGCGCTCGCCTCGGATGACCCGGCCGTTCTCGGACACTGGCTCTCGACACGGCTGCCCGGCGCGGTTCGCCCCGCCGCGGGAGGCGACGGGTTCGCGCTGCGCGGAGCGCGGGTGGACTCGCTCGAGGGCCGTCAGGTGGCCACGGTCGTGTACCAGGTGCGCAACCACCTGGTGGACGTCTTTGCCTGGCCCTCGGACGAGCGCGACATGGAGCCCCGCCCCTCGGTGGCGGGCCGGTGGACCGTCTGCCGCTGGTCGCACGCCGGGGTGGCCTACTGGATGGTGTCCGACGCGGGGACCGACGACCTCAAGGCCCTGGCGGCGCTGATCAAGGAACAGCGCACGTGAGCCGCCGACGGCGGGCGGTGGGCCTGCTGCTCCTCGGAGCGGCGGGCGTGTCAGTGGTCTGCCTCGCGGTGGCCCTCGGCGGGGTGAACCTGTCGGCCACCAACCGGCCCTCGAAGCTGGAGAAGACGGTGGCGCACGCCGTTCTCGACGCGTCCGTCCGGGCGCGTGCTCCCCGGGGCAAGAGCGCCCCCTCGGACCCGGCGAGCGTCGCCCGCGGGCGCGAGGCCTACCGCGCGAACTGCCTCGTCTGCCACGGCGTGCCGGGGGGCGCGCAGTCGGCCATCGCCGCCGGGCTGAATCCACCGGTGCCCGACCTGGGCGAGCCCGAGACGCAGCGACGGAGCGACGGCGAGCTGTTCTTCCTCGTCTCCGGAGGCGTGCGGCTCACCGGCATGCCAGGGTTCGAGAAGTCGCTCCCCGAGGAGACGCGCTGGCAGCTGGTGGGGTTCCTCCGGGCGCTGCCGAAGCTGGGGGACGGAGAGCTGCAGGCGCTCTCGGGAGGCTGAACCCTCAGGCGGCCCGCGCCTCCTCGATGGCGCGGGTGATGATCGCCTCGGTGAACTCCCGGTCTGCGGGCTTCGCCTCGCTCACCACGGCCGCGGCTCCGCGAATGCGGCGGCTGTAGAGGCTGATCGACGGATCGAGCAGGAAGCGGAACAGCAGCGCGGTCCACGAGCGGTGGTACACCAGCCCGTCGTAGAACTCCGGGGCCATCGCCTTGAGCCGCGGCAACCGGGACCACGGCACCATCATGAGGTCGTGGTGCTCGTTGTGGTACCCGACGTTGAACGCCACCACGTTCAGGGGGCCGTAGTACGAGAACGTCTCCTGACCTTCCTTCCCGCTGGTCAGGTAGTGCTCCTGGATCCACCGCGCCCCCACCGGGTGGAGCCCGATGGCAAAGATGCTGGAGAGGGTCAGGTACAGCACCGCCTTCCAGCCCGCGACCGCCCACAGCCCGGCGAGGAACGTGACCTGTACCCCGACGTTCGCCAGGTACCAGCGGTCGAGCATCCGCACTCGCTTCAGCCGCGGCACCCGCAGGCTCTGCCAGGCGAAGAAGGTGAGCAGCCAGAGCCCCTTGCCCAGTGTCCCGTTGCCCACCAGCCGGGCCTCGAAGGGAGAGGCCAGGTCCGCGTCGAGCTCGGGGTCTCCCTGGAAGCGGTGGTGCAGGAGGTGGAACTTCCGGAAGGAGATCGCCGCCGGGAAGACGATGGGCAGGTTGGCGAGGATCTGCAGCCAGGCGTTCCAGCGGGACTTCTTGAAGACGAGGTTGTGCGTGCAGTCGTGGATCAGCGTCCACAGCGCGTGGTCGGCGAGCGCGCCCACCAGGTAGGCCGCCGGGACCAGCACCCACCACGGCTGGGCCCGCAGCGCCCAGGCCAGGGCGATCTGCAGCGCCACGACGAGCACCACCCAGAACGCGGTGCTCCGGTCACGCCCGAACAGCGTTCGCACCTCGGGGTGGGAAACGAGCAGCTTCCGGGTCCGCTCCAGGTGCGGCTCCGGATAGTCCACCACGTCCCAGGCGAGCGGCGGCCCCGACATGGCCCCGCACATAGCACGCCCGCGGCGGCGGCACCGCCCGGTGGAGGGCCGGCCTCCGAGCATCCGGCCGGCCACTCCGCCGGTGCTGCTTCCCCGACGCAGGCGCGGCGCCCGGGAACAGACCGGCTACTCGGACGCGCCCGGACGGTAGAGCAGCGGTTTGCCGCAGCTCGGGTTGACCTTGGCGTTCACGCAGTAGACCGCGTCGACGTTCCCGTTCAGCGTGCCGCCATCGAAGGTGAGGTTGGTGTACGTCGCCTTGAGGTGGGTTCCGCTGGTGGTCCCCATCTGGGTGATGGTGATCGTCCCCCCGGTCGGGAAGTGGACCTCTCCGCCTCCGTTGCAGTCGGTGGGCAGGGCGAACGCTCCGTCGAACCACTTCCCCGCCCCGGGAACGGTTCCGCCCTGCAGCGCGAACCAGTCGTAGTCGCCGGCGATCGCGTCGGAGGGAACCGGCGGGCTCACGTAGTTCACCATCGCGACCCCGAGGACTGTCACCGTCCCGCCGGGGAACGTGGTGCCCCCGAGGAGCGTACAGAGGTTCGTCCGGTCGGAGGCGATGAGCGTGACGAACTTGGCGTTGGGATCGATGCCGAACACCGCGTCGTTCACGGTGAGCCCATGGCCGTTCACGGATCCGGTGAAGCTCCCGGTCCCCGGCGGCGGTCCGGAGTCGGGCGTGCCGCCACCGCCATCGCTACCCCCGCACGCGCACGCGAGCAGGCCCAGCACCATCCAGCGCTTCATGTGTCCCCTCCCGGCGAATCGAGGACCGTTTCCTCAGTCCTCGCGCTTCGGAGCCCGCGTCATCAGCTCGGCCAGCGCACGGCGCGGGCTCTTCCCTTCGTACATGATGGCATGGACCTGGTCGCAGATGGGGAGCTCCACGCCGACCTTCCGCGAGAGGTCCCGGGCGCTCCGGGCGGTCTTCACCCCTTCGGCCACCTGCGTCATCTCGCCCAAGATCTGGTCGAGAGGCCGGCCCTTGCCGAGCTCGATGCCCACCCGCCGGTTCCGAGACAGGTCGCCGGTGCAGGTGAGCACCAGATCTCCCAGGCCGGCCAGCCCCATCAGGGTCAGCGGATTCGCGCCCATCGCGACGGCGATCCGGCTGATCTCCGCCAGCCCCCGGGTGATGACCGCGCTCCGGGCGTTGAGCCCGAAGCCGAGGCCGTCGGCGATCCCGGCAGCGATGGCGATGACGTTCTTCAGCGCCCCGCCCATCTCCACGCCGATGACGTCGACCGAGGTGTACGTCCGGAAGGACTCGGTCTGCAGCGAGTCCTGGATCCTCTGGGCCACCTTCTCGTGGTGCGCGGCGATGGTGACCACCGTCGGCATCCCCGCGGCCATCTCCTTGGCGAACGAGGGCCCGGAGAGGATGGCGATGGAGGGGTGGTACTGCTCGGGGAGGCAGTCCTCGAGCAGCTGGGTCATGGTCAGGAGGGTCTCGTTCTCGATCCCCTTGGCCACGGTGAGCAGCGGGACGTGGAGCGGCAGGTGGTGGAGCGCCTTTCCCACCACGTCGCGGGTGGCGTGCGACGGCGTGGCGAACACCACCAGCTCGCTGTGAGCGAGCGCCTCCTCGAGTGAGAGCATGGCCCTGACTCTTGGCGACACCGGGATACCCGGGAGGTACGCCCGGTTCTCGCGGCCCACGTTGATCGACTCGACGACCGCCGGCTCACGGGCCCACGCCCGTACCTCGTCGCAGCGGCTGGCGAGGATGTTGGCCAGCGCCGTCCCGAAGGCTCCGAGCCCGATGACCGACGCACGCATGGCAGGCGCCTCCCGTTCGAGGGCCTGCCACTCTACGCCATCGGAGCCGGAGCGGAATGCCGGCCGCTCACGGCGGCGCGGGCATCATGTTCTGCAAGAGGTACGTCTCGTCGTTGTAGTCGTAGTTGGAAAAGAAGTCCTGGGGACGCCCCGCCGTCGCGGGCCGGTGCATGTCCACGCTGACGATCCAGGTGTTCGCGACGACCGCGCCACTGCCGTCCTTGAGCGGCCAGAAGCGCATCCGGTGCCCGCAGGCCGCGACTGGCTGACACCCGGGTTCGATGTCCAGCGGCCCGAGGAGGGACTCGTCGCTGAACTCCAGCTCGATGTGGAATCCGAACTGCTGCGTTCCCGGATCGAAGGAGCCTGCGGCGGGTGCGTTCGGGTCCGGTGGAGGATTCTTCGGGTCGGAGAACACTCGTGGAACCACTCGCTGGATGTCCG
>DASXGF010000018.1:0-15518 GCA_036489275.1 Myxococcaceae bacterium
ATCCGCGAGTCGAGCGAGCTCGCCGCCCGGGTCATCGAGGGGCTGGGGCGCCGCGTTGGCGAGGTGGTGGCGATCCTCGACGTCATCGACGAGGTGGCCGAGCAGACCAACCTCCTCGCGCTGAACGCGGCGATCATCGCCGCGCAGGCAGGCGAGCAGGGCAAGGGATTCGCCGTGGTCGCGGACGAGATCAAGGAGCTCGCCGAGCGGACCGGTGCCTCCACCCGGGAGATCTCCGAGCTCATCGCCCGGGTCCAGGACGAGAGCCGCAACGCGGTCGAGGCGGTGGAGCAGGGCGTCCGGCACACGCAGGAGGGCGTGGAGCTCGGCCGCGAGGCCGAGACGGCGCTCAAGCGCATCAGCGCCTCCGCCAACCGGAGCACGGTGATGGTCAAGGCCATCGCCCGGGCCACGGTGGAGCAGGCGCGGGGAAGCCGCAGCGTCACCTCCGCGGTCCAGCGCATCGCCGACACCGTCCAGTCGGTCACCCAGTCGGCGCAGGCCCAGGCCCGCGGCACCGCCCGCATCACCCAGTCCGCGCAGCGCATGCAGGCCGTCACCACCGACGTGCAGCGCCGGAGCCAGGAGCAGGCCGCCGGCAGCCGCCTCATCACCCGCGGGCTGGAGGCGATGCGGGAGCGCGTCCAGCAGCTGGAGCGGGCCCAGCAGGAGCAGACCCGCGGGTCCTCGGGGGTGCTGAAGACCCTCGAGGCAATCCGCGGGGTCAGCGAGGAGCAGGCCCGGACGGTGCGTCAGCTGGAGGAGGCGATCGCCCGTCTCCAGGAGGAGGCCGAGGTGCTCCGCGGCGAGGTGCGTCGCTTCCGTCTATAGAAGACGGCGACATGTCCCCGCGCCGCGTCCCCTCCGAGGGCTGGATGGTCTTCCTGGTCGGGGCCGTCCAGTTCGTCAACATCTGGGACTTCGTGATGGTGATGCCGCTCGGGCCGGACTTCGCCCGCGCGCTGGACATCCCGCTCTCGCGGCTGGGGCTGCTCGGGGGGGCCTACACCGCGTCGGCCGCGGTGGCCGGGATCGTCGGCTCGACCTTCCTCGACCGCTTCGACCGGCGGCCGGCGCTCTCCATCGCGATGACCGGACTGGTGCTCGGCACGCTCGCCGGAGGCCTGGCCTGGAGCTTCCCCACACTGCTCGCGGCGCGCTTCTTCGCCGGCGCCTTCGGAGGTCCTGCCACCTCGCTCTCCCTGTCGATCATCGCCGACGTGGTCCCGCCCGAGCGACGGGGGAAGGCGATGGGCGCGGTGATGGGCGCCTTCTCCGTGGCCTCGGTGGTGGGAGTCCCCCTGAGCCTCCAGCTGTCGCTGTGGGCCGGCTGGCGCCTGCCGTTCCTGGTGGTGGGTGGGCTCGGGCTCGCGGTCACTGCCGCCGTGGCGGCCTCGCTCCCCGCGCTCCGCGGACACCTGGACCGCCCCGCCCAGGGCGCCCCGCCGGGCCCGCCGCTCTTCCGGCCGCTGGTGCTCTCCTCGTTCGCGATGACCGCGGTGACGATGGCCGGCGGCTTCCTGGTCATCCCGAACCTCTCCGCCTACCTCCAGGTCAACCTCGGCCTGCCCCGCAACCAGCTGCAGTGGGTGTACGGCATCGGGGGGGTGATCAGCTTCGTCACGCTGCGCCTCGTGGGACGGCTGGTGGACCGCTTCGGCAGCTTCCGAGTGGGCACTGTGGCGTCGGTGATCCTCGCGGTCGTCTTCGACCTGATGTTCGTCCACGTTCCCCGGGGGCTTCCTGTCATGACCCTGGCCATCTCGCTCTTCTTCGCCCTCTCCTCGAGGAACGTGAGCTACAACACCCTCGCCACCCGGGTGCCGGAGCCGTCCGAGCGGGCGCGCTTCATGTCCTTCCAGTCCGCCGTCCAGCACCTCGCGAGCGCGCTCGGAGCGAGCGTCTCGGCGCAGGTGCTCTTCGTGCAACCCGACGGCAGCCTGGGCAACGTGCCGATGCTCGGCTGGATGGCAATCGCGCTCACCCTCTTCCTGCCGGTTCTTCTGCTCCACGTGGAGCGCGGGGTGCGACAGAGGGTCCCACCCGGCGTGGTGATGGCTCCCGACGTCACGGGGGGAATGGCAACCGCCTCCAAGAAGGTTTAAGAGCGAGAAAGCGATGTTCAACCTGGGCGCCGGCGAGATCGCGGTCATCATGATCGTCGCCCTGCTCCTGCTCGGCCCGGACAAGCTCCCCGAGCTGGCGCGGGGCATTGGCAAGTTCGTCCGCGAGTTCCGCCGCCAGACCGACGACGTCCGGGGGATGGTCGAGCGCGAGTTCTACAAGATGGACCAGGAGGTCTTCACCGAGAACTCCGCGCAGACCAAGCGCATCGAGCCTCCCTCGCCCGCGCAGCCGGCCATCCCGCCGACGACCGGACCAGAGGGCGGCGAGCTGACCCAGCCGGAGTATCCGTCCATCTTCCCCCCGCCGGAGGGCGTCGTCGCCGCGCGCCCGGCCTCCGCCGCCCCGCTGGGGATGGAGCCTCCTGCCGAGGCCCCGGCCGAGCCCGCGGCCACGCCTGCCTCCGAGGCGACCGCCTCCGCGCGCCCGGAGCACGACCCCGCGTCGCATGGCTGAGGAAGAGGCACCCCAGAGCCGGATGAGCCTCTCCGAGCACCTCGGCGAGCTGCGAAAGCGGCTGCTCCGGGTGGTCATCGCGGTGCTGGTGCTGGGAATGGCCGGCCTGGCCTTTGCCCGGCCCATCTTCGGCTTCCTGATGAGGCCGGTCCTGGACGCGCTCCCGCCGGCGGACCGAAGCCTCATCTACACCTCGGGCATCGAGGAGCTGAACGTCCTGATGAAGGTCGGCCTCTACGCCGGCATCTTCCTCGCGACGCCCGTGCTCCTGACGCAGATCTGGGGCTTCGTGGCGCCCGGGCTGTATCCGCGGGAGCGGAAATACGCGATGCCCTTCGTGCTCCTGGGCACCTTCGCCTTCCTCGTCGGCGCGACGTTCTGCTACCTCGTCGTGCTCCCCACCATGTTCAAGTTCCTGCTCTCCAGCGGGGACACCGCGCCCATCAAGTCACGGGTGGAGCGAGCGCGGGCGATCGAGCTGGAAGCCCTGCGCTTCGCCCGCTCGGGTGACTTCGATCGCGCGGCCAACCTGGCCGACGGCGAGGTCCAGCGCCTCACGGCGTCCGGGGACGGCCACATCGCGGCCCCGGATCGGTTCGCCGACGGGGTGGTGGAGCTCCAGGCGCGGCTCGAGGCCGAGGGTCGGCTGGTGGACGCCACCCGTGATGGCCTCGGTCTCGCCGCCGCGCCCGCGCTGCGTCAGGCGCTGGAGAAACGGCTGGAGGCGGTGGACGCCTTTCAGTCCAGCTCTCTGTCGAAGGCCTCGGAGTCGCTCGAGCAGTCGGCCTCGCTCCTCGCCGGGGCCGCCGGGGGTCAGGGCTCACAGGTGGGGCGGCTGTGGAAGATGCAGAAGACGCTCGCCGCCGGTCAGAGCTCGCTGTCCCAGGAAGCCTGGACCCGGCCGCTGCTCTCCATGAGCGAGCAGCTGTCGCTGGTGCTGATGCTCCTGCTGGCCCTGGGCGTGGTGTTCGAGCTGCCGCTGGTGATGGCGCTCCTCGCCGCCCTGGGCCTGGTCAAGTCGCGGTTCCTGATGAAGTACCAGCGCCACGCCTTCGTGGTGTGCCTGATCATCGCCGCGGTCATCACCCCCACCGGCGATCCGATCAACATGGCCATCCTCGCCGGCCCGATGCTGCTCTGCTACGAGGTCGGCGTGTTCGCGGCGTGGCTCATCGAGCGCCGCCGGGCGCGCGACAGCTCCGAGACCGCGCTCACTCCGACCTAGTCCGCGACGAGCTTGACCTCGATGTTGCCCCGGGTCGCCCGGCTGTAGGGGCAGACCTGGTGGGCGGCCTCCATCAGCGCCTGGGCCCCCTCGCGCGAGACGCCGTCGATCTTCCCGTGCAGCTCGGCGGCGAGCCCGAACCCGCCGTCGTCGGTCTTGCCGATGGTGATGCGGGCGGTGATGGACGCGTCCTTCAGCGGCTTGCGCTGCATGCGGGCCACCAGCCGGAGCGCGCTCTCGAAGCACGCCGAGTAGCCGGCGGCGAACAGCTGCTCCGGATTGGTGCCAGGACCGCCCTTGCCCCCCAGCGAGGTGGGCATGGCGAGGGAGTGCGAGACCTGGCCGTCGTCGGTCTGGACGCGGCCTTCCCGGCCGCCGTGGGCGGTCGCGACCGCGGTGTAGAGGGGCTGGAACATGGCGCCGGACTAACCGCCGCCGCCGCCGCTGTCGACTGACCGTTTTCTCAGCGCGGCACGGAACGGCGACGGCCGAACCATCCGGCCACCGCGAGCAGGGCGAGGATGCCTCCCGACCCGCTCCCGGCGCTGCTGCAGCTCGAGGCCCGGCTGGCGACGATGGTGGTGCTCGCGTCCTTGGCCGCCGGCGCGGGGGTTCCCCCCGAGATGCGGAACTCGACCGCGGCCTCCCTGGGCACCCCCGAGGCGAAGGAGTAGCTGGCGAGGACGGTCTTCACCGCGCCCGGGGCGAGGTCCCCGAGGGAGCACGGAAGCCCGCCGGTGCAGTCGAGCGCCGTGGATGCCAGCTGCAGCGACCGATCCGCGCTCGCGTCGAGGGCGACGCCGGTGGCGGTGGTCGTGCCGCGGTTGACCACGTGCACGATGAAGCGCGGCGGCCGCCCCTGGTCGAAGTCGGCGCCCATCGTCGTCGCGCCGATGCTCAGGCCCGTCGGAGGAGACCAGCCCACGTCCCTCAGCGCCGCCGGGGTGAGGTCCAGGTTCCGGGGGAGGCTCGGGTTGATGGTGGGCATCATCAGCAGGGGCGGGGAGGCGCTCGAGTCCCAGTGACCCACGCTCGAGCCCTCGGAGTAGACGGCGGGGGTGTAGAGCAGCACGTCCCCGGCGAGGTTCTCCCCGGCACGCCGCCCGTCCCCGTCGACGTTCACCGGTCCGCCCCCGTCCGCCACGTAGCCCTCGAGCGAGGCGCCGTCCTCGGCGGAGATACCCCACACCGGGATGGTCAGCTCGGGGCCTGCGTCCCCGACGTACGAGGTGGCCGCGGAGCCCGCCTGGATGGGGCGCACCACCAGGCCCACCGCGCCGGCGGCCTGCGCGTTCAGCGCACGCGCGGTGACGAAGCAGAACAGGCCCGCGTCGGAGCGGGTGCCCCGGTCGGCCACCACCAGCGCCCCCGGCACCGGGCTGATGGGCGCGCAGGCGTCGTGGAGCGTCCCTCCGTCGCCGTCCTGGGCCACCACCACCGGGGCACTCAGCGAGACATGTCCCGGTCCGAACCGGGCACGGGCAAGCGGGAAGGTGCGGCCGTCCGGCAGCCGCATCAGCCCGTCGGTCTTGTCCAGGATGGAATCCTTGGTCGAGCGGACGGAGGGGCCGATCCAGCTCACGCCGAGCGGCCGGCGAATGGCCGCGTCGTAGTCCACCGTCGTCAGCTGCGATAAGAGATCTCCGCTGGTGTCGTCGCGGGCCTGGTCCCGGAAGGCTCCCGCCGACTTGATGAACCCGAGGCCGTGCGCCAGCTCGTGGAGGAACACCGAGGGCAGGTCGGTGCTGCCAAGCGGCGCGAGGTTGTCGAGGCCGGTGTACCAGGAGGTGATGCCGCAGTCGGAGCGACCCACCCGTCCGTTGAAGCGCGAGTCGATCTCCTCGCGGCCCGGGTCCAGGTCCCGCCCCGCGCGCTCGTTGGCCAGCGCCGCCGGATAGCGGTTGTCGTCGTAGAGCGCGCTCGGCCCCGACGCGCCGAGGACCGCCGTTCCGCCAGAACAGTCGAGGTCGACGAACTCGGTCCGGATGGTGATGGGAACCCGGTTGCCCAGGGTCGCGGACCACAGCGCGGCCGCATACTGCGCGGCGATCAGTCGCTGCTCGCCCACCGTCGTCCCCGGGTTCCCTCCCACCGGATCCGCCGGGGTGCGATCGTTCAGCCCCTGCCCCGAGTCGTTGGCGTCGAGAATGCGGATCTCTGCCCCGGCCAGGGCCACCGGGGACACGAGCAGCGCGGCGAGCCAGGTGGCCCGGAGGAGGGTGCCGCTCATCGTTCCTCGGTGGCGGCGCGAACCAGGGCCTCGGCGCCGTCCTCGGTGTCCACGCACCCGACCCGGAGCGTTCCGTCCGGAGCCAGGTGCGCGAGGACGACCGAGGTGGTGCCAGGGTTCACGGGGGTTCCCCGTCCGTCTCGCATCGTGGACGTGGACATCGACAGGGCGTTCCGCGCCACGAAGGGCCGGACCATCGCCCGGGCGGTGGCCACGGCGGCCGGACCGCTCTCGGGAGCGGCTCCGGGTCCGCACCCGGCGAACAGGGAGGCTGCGAGGGCCAGGAGGGCCCGGCACACGCGGGACGGAAGCATCGGGAAGGGGTCTCCGAGCATCATCGGGTCCCCCCCTCGGCGGCAAGCCGTGTTATCGATGCGCGAAGAGGGTGAGAGCGCGATGACCACGGATGGCGCGAAGACCTCGCGGGAGCGGGCCAAGGAGATCGCCGAGCAGCGACGGGCCGAGCGGCGGCAGCGGAAGCGCCACTGCGTCCTCTGCGGGGTGGAAGAGTCCGACCGGACCCCGCTGGGGCCCCACCCCGATGGGATCGGTCCAACCTGCCGAGAAGAGGCTGGCTGCCTCTCCCGCAGGGCACGCTCGCTGTAGCTTTCCAATCTGGTTGCTCGCTCCGCGGCATCGGATGTAAGAAGACCCGCGCATGGTCAGCGCTCCCTTCGCCGGAGTGAAGGTGTTCTCGACAACGCTCGCTCGCGACCGCGAGACCATGGGCGAGACCATCACCAAGTGGCTGCGGGACAACCCCGGCGTCGAGGTCGTCGACCGCGTGGTGACCCAGAGCTCCGACAAGGAGTTCCACTGCCTGACCATCACCCTCTTCTACCGGCACCGAGAGGCGGCTCCGCGGACCGGCTGAACACGCGAGGCCCCAGGGGGGTTGCGTCGTGGGCCCACCTCGTGGAGACCTCGTGACATGCGTCCCATGCGCCGGGGCTTCCGGCCAGTCTTTCCAGGGTTGCAGGGCGCCGCGGCCTGGCTCGCGGTTGCGCTGATCATCGGCTCGGTCGTCTTCGCGCTCGCCCGCGATGGCATCGGCCCGCTCCTGCTGCTCATCCCCGGCGCGGTGCTGCGCGGCTTCGTCTGGCAACCGCTGAGCTACGGCTTCGTCGCCGACTCGCCGATGGGGGTCATCTTCGGCGCGCTCATCCTCTGGCAGCTCGGGGGCGCGCTCGAGCAGACCTGGGGCACCCGGCGGATGGCCCTCTTCGCGATCGGGACCACCGTCCTGGCGGGCGTGCTGACCGTCCTGCTGGCGCTCCTCGTCGCGCCGCTCCGGTTGCTCCCCTTCGCCGGCGGCTTCGTCATGGGGTCGGCGCTGTGGGTCGCCTACGGTCTCAGCTTCGGGCGCCAGCAGACGAACTTCTGGGGGCTTCCGGTCAGCGGCAACGTGTTCGCGCTCATCGGCGTGGGCTTCGTCTTCCTCGACGGCGCCTTCTCCAGCTTCTATCGGGTCATCCCGGAGGCGCTGGGCCTGGGGCTGACCTGGGGCTATCTGCGGCTGGGTGGCCCCTCCGACTGGTTCCTCCGGTTCCAGGGGTGGAGGCTCCAGCGCCAGCTCCGCTCGCGCAGCAAACACCTCTCCCTGGTCAGCCCTGACCGGAACACACCCCGCGATTCGGACCGTTTCCTCCAGTGAGACGGTCCGTTGCATCACGAATCGTTGAATCCGCACGAGAAGGCGGGCATCCAAGGGCCCGCATGCTGCTTCACGGACCCCTTGTTTCACGGAGACACCTCATGCGTTCGCTCGTTGCCCTCGCCGCACTCGTCGCGCTCCCTGCCGCTGCCTCGACCTGGGAGATCGACCCCAACCACACGGAGAGCTCCTTCGTCGTCAAGCACCTGATGGTGTCCAACGTCCGCGGTCAGTTCGGCAAGACCACCGGAACCGTCCAGCAGGACGACAAGGACGTCACCAAGAGCAAGGTGGAGATCACCATCGACGCGACGACGGTCGACACCCGCGTGGAGAAGCGCGACGCGCACCTCAAGTCGCCAGACTTCTTCGACGTGGCGAAGTTCCCGACCATCACCTTCAAGTCCACGAAGATCACCAAGGCCGAGGGCAACAACGTGAAGATGGAGGGCGACCTCACCATCCATGGCGTGACCAAGCCCGTGGTGGTGAACGTGGAGCAGACTCCCGACACCCTCGCCGGTGGGAAGACCATCCGGGGCTTCACCGCCACCACGAAGATCAACCGCAAGGACTTCGGCCTGAACTGGAACCGGACCATCGAGGCCGGCGGAGTGATGGTGGGCGAGGACGTGGCCATCACCGTCGAGGGAGAGCTGCACCGGAAGGACGCTCCGACCGCGGCGAAGTGAGCAGCGGGCCTGAACGCGAAACCGCTCGGCGTTTAGCTAGGCCGCGCTGATCGACTGAACCCCCGCCCGGAAGACGTAGATCCGGGCGGTGTGCGTGCGGGTGTCTGCGGGGACGAGGAAGAATCCCTGCTCGCCCGCGTCGACGTCCTCGGAGAAGCCGACGATCTGCCGGCCGTCCGAGAAGCCCACGCGGATCCGACGCCCGGCCGAGGGCAGGGGCCGGGTCCCGGGCTCCTGCATGAAGAAGATGGCCTTCACCCGCTCGGCGGGGATGGCCTCCGGCGGGCGACCCGGCTGCGCGAGGCGGATGACCGGGTCCAGGAGGTCGAGGTTCTGGACCGTCCCCCGGCGGACCTGACCCTCGAGGGTGTGGAGCACGACGCGGTGCTCACCCTCGACGAAGGTCGGGCTGAGGTACGTGCCGCCGAACACCTCTGCGCCGGTGGCCACGTCGGTTGCCGGCGGCGGTGGAGGTGGCGGGGCCGGCTCGGGGATCAGCCCGTCTTCCTCCCCCATCACGTCGAGCGGCGCGTCCGCGAGCATCACGACCTTGTTCCGCACGAACGGCCCGCTGTGCCCGAACTGGTGGGCGAGCTGGGGCGGCTCGGGCGGCGCAGGGCTGAGGGCGGGTAGCCGGCGGCCGTCGTCGCTCAGGACGTAGGCCGGAGGCGGGGGAGGAGGCGGCGTCCCCTGCCTCGGCGCCGGGGGACCGCGAACGGCGGAGGCGGCCACGGCGCGCACAGCCGCGGGTGGCGGCGCTGGAGGCGGGGCCGGCGGGGGCGGTGGCACGGCAGCGGCCGGACGCGCCGGCGGCTGGGCGGCGGGGGGCCGTGGGACGACGATGCGCGGCGCGGCTGGTGCGGGCTCGGGCACCGGCTCCGGTTCCGCCAGGAGCTCGGGCGGCGCCTCGAGCGGCTCCTGCTGGAAGGCCTCGGGCGCGGCGGCGAGCTCGGCCTCGCTGGCCTGGAGGTCCTCGGGGACGAAGGTGGGCTGCTCGCCCCGGTCGTCGAACGCCAGGGCGCGCGGGTCCACGGGCTGCTCGCCGATGAACTCGTGCAGCCCGGCGAGCGGGACCGGGTCCTCGGGCTGGCCGCCGAGCTCCATCTCCACCGGCGACTCGGGCTCGAGGAGCTCCACGTCCGCCGAGGAGAGCTCGATCGGCGCGCCGTCCTCGGCCAGCCCGAGCTCGGCCGCCGGATCGGCGACGTCGAGCGGGGTGGCCAGGTCCTGGACGAACGCCTCCTCGGGCGGGAGCGGCAGGGCCCCGAGGTCCTCGGCGACGGGCTCCTCGGCGTCGAGCGGCACGGCGCCCCACTCCGGCGTCTCGGGTGGCGCTTCGTCGGCGGCGGTCTCTGGCTCGCCGTCGGCGACCACGGCGTCGATGCGCTCGGCGAGCGACCGGCGGACAGGGGCAGGCTCGGCCTCGGCTGTGGGGGCGACCTCCGTCCCCGGCGCCTCGTTCCAGCCGGTGGAAGCCTCCCACTCCGGAAGCGCCTCCTCGGCGGGGACCGGAGCGGCCTCGAGCACGGCGCCCACGCTCGCCGGGTCAACGTCCGCCGGCGCCGGCGCCGGCTCCAGCTCGGACAGCGCGGCCTCTGCCTCGAGGTCCGGGGGTGGCCCGGCCAGCGTCTCCGACTCGGGCTCGGGCTCGGACAGCGCGGCCTCTGCCTCGAGGTCTGGGGGCGGCCCGGCCAGCGTCTCCGACTCGGGCTCGGGCTCGGGCTCGGGCGGCAGGGCGCTCGCCTCGGCGAAGGCGCGCATCTCGATCGCCGGGTCCGTCGTGGCGTCCCACGCTGGCGAGGGCGCAGGCTCTTCTTGACCGAGGCCCGCGGAGGCATCCCAGCTCTCGACCTCGGCCGGAGCTGGCGCCGCGGCGTCGAGCTCCGCGGGGACGGGCTCGAGCTCGGGCAGCGCGTCGGTCGGCGCGGTCGCTTCCCCGTCGGCGGGCAGGAGATTCGCGGCCTGGAGCGCGGCAGCCTCGAGGGGATCCTCGGCGCCCGCCGCGATGAGGTCGGAGTCGGCCGCCGGAGCGGGCTCCGGCGAGGCCGCGTCGAGGCGGGGAAGGGGGGCCGGCTCGGGCGTCTCGAGCCTCGGAAGCGCCATCGCCGCGACCGGCTCCGTGGACGGCGGCGAGGACGGTGAGGGCGTGGGGGGAGCCGAGGGCACAGGCGTGCCGCCGGGCTGGGGGCCGCCGGCCCGGACCTCTGCCGGTTCCGAGGGCAACCCGAGCCTCTCCCGCAACTCAGCGAGCCGGATTCGCTCCTGCTCGGTGAGACCCTGGGTACTTCGCTTCTCGCTGAGGGAGCGCAGCTCGCGGATGGCCGCGCGCGTGTCGGACATCTGTTCCTCGGAGTGTAGCGGGGACCGAGGGGGCACGAAAAGGAACGGCTGGCGCCCGGGCCTGTTGAAGCCGTGACCGTCACCTACCTGCGCCTTGTTTCGAACCCTCCGGTGCGCCAGAAACAGGCAGTCGGCCTGACAGCGCCGTTTCCCCACATCCGGAGTTCCAGTGCCCCAGCCAGGAATCGAGAAGCTCGCGATCGACACCATCCGCACCCTGTCGATCGATGCGGTGCAGAAGGCGAACTCCGGACATCCGGGCGCACCCATGGCGCTTGCTCCGGTCGCCTATGCGCTCTGGCAGAACGTGCTCCGCTACGACCCGGCGGACCCGACGTGGCCGAACCGCGACCGGTTCCTCCTGTCCAACGGCCACGCCTCGATGCTCCTCTACTCGGTGCTCCACCTCACGGGGGTGCGCCAGGTGGCCCCCGACGGCCGGGTGCTCGACGCGCCCGCGGTCTCGCTCGACGACATCAAGTCGTTCCGCCAGCTCGGCAGCCGCACTCCCGGTCACCCCGAGTACCGCCTCACCACAGGCGTGGAGGCCACCACCGGCCCGCTGGGGCAGGGCGCGGCGAACTCGGTGGGCATGGCCATCGCCTCGCGCTGGCTCGGGGCCCGCTACAACCGCCCCGGGCTGACGCTGTTCGACTTCGACCTCTACGCCATCCTCGGCGACGGCTGCATGATGGAGGGCATCAGCTCCGAGGCCGCGTCGCTCGCCGGCCACCTCGCGCTGCCCAACCTTTGCTGGCTCTACGACAACAACCACATCTCGCTCGACGGGAAGCTCGCGCTCTCCTTCAACGAGGACGTGCCGAAGCGGTTCGAGGCCTACGGCTGGGCCACGACCCACGTCACCGACGCCAACGACCTCGCCCAGCTCGGAAAGGCGTTGCAGTTCTTCAAGCAGCAGAACCGTCCGACGCTCATCGTGGTCGACTCGCACATCGGCTACGGCAGCCCGAAGCGGCAGGACACCAGCGCCGCGCACGGTGAGCCGCTGGGCGAGGATCAGGTCCGCGCGGCGAAGAAGTTCTACGGCTGGCCGGAGGACGCGCAGTTCCTGGTCCCCGACGGCGTGCGCGAGCACTTCCAGCAGGGCATCGGCACGCGCGGGAGGAAGCTGCGCCAGGACTGGGAGGCGGTTCGCGAGCGGTACCGGAAGGAGGTCCCCGACCTCTCGAACGAGCTGGACCTCATGGACCGCGGCGAGCTCCCGCCCGGCTGGGACGGCGATCTTCCTGTATTCCCCGCCGATCCGAAGGGCATCGCCACCCGTGAGTCCGGAGGCCAGGTGCTGAACGCCCTGGCGAAGCGGATCCCGTGGATCGTCGGCGGCGCGGCCGACCTCAGCGGCTCGACCAAGGTCACCATCAAGGGCGAGGCGAACCTCGACACCGAGCACCCAGGGGGCCGGAACATCTATTACGGCGTCCGCGAGCACGCGATGGGGGCGATCGCGAACGGGATGGTCCTGAGCAAGCTGCGCGGCTTCGGGAGCACCTTCCTCACCTTCACCGACTACATGCGTGCGCCGATCCGCCTCTCGTCACTGATGGAGATCCCCGTCTTTCACGTGATGACCCATGACTCGATCGGCCTCGGCGAGGACGGGCCGACGCACCAGCCCATCGAGCAGATCGCCTCGCTGCGGGCGATGCCCGGGCTGCTCGTGCTCCGGCCCGGCGACGCGAACGAGGTGACCGAGTGCTACCGGGTGGTGATGGAGAGCAAGCTCCACCCTGCCATCCTCGTGCTCAGCCGGCAGGCGCTCCCCACCTTCGACCGGACGAAGTACGCCCCGGCGAGCGGCGTGCGGAAGGGCGCCTACGTCCTCGCCGACGCCGAGGGCGGAAAGCCCGACGTGCTGCTGATGGCCACCGGGAGCGAGGTGCGCCTCATCGTCGAGGCCTACGAGAAGCTGAAGGCCGAGGGCATCCGTGCCCGTGCGGTCAGCATGCCCTGCTGGGAGATCTTCAAGCAGCAGTCGCCGGAGTACCGGGAGTCGGTCCTCCCCTCGTCGGTGACGGCGCGGGTCGCGGTGGAGCAGGCGGCGACCTTCGGCTGGGAAGCCTGGGTGGGCCCGCGCGGCAAGATCATCGGGATGACGACCTTCGGCGCCTCGGCGCCGATCAAGGACCTGCTGCCGCACTTCGGTTTCACCACCGAGCACGTGGTGTCCGCGGCGAAGGAGCAGCTCGGGCGGAAGGGCGCGTGACACCGTGTTAGGCAACATCAAGGAGAAGTCATGAATCCTCTCAAGGCGCTGGGCGAGCAGGGGCAGAGTGTCTGGCTCGACTTCATGCGGCGGAGCCTCATCACCACGGGCGAGCTGCAGCGGCTGATCGACGCCGACGGGCTCAAGGGCCTGACCTCCAACCCGACCATCTTCCAGAAGGCGGTCGAGGGCAGCGAGGACTACGACGACCTCTTCCGGGAGTGGGCCCCGAAGGGCGCGTCGGCCGGCGACGTCTTCGAGGTGCTGGCCATCCGTGACATCGGGGACGCCGCGCGCACGTTCCGCCCGGTCTTCGAGCAGACCCGCCATCGCGACGGCTACTGCTCGATCGAGGTCACGCCCACGCTGGCTCACGACACGAAGGGGACCGTGGTCGAGGCCCGCCGCCTCTGGCAGAAGCTCGGCGTCCAGAACGTGATGGTGAAGATCCCGGGGACGGTGGAGGGCGTGCCGGCCATCGAGCAGTGCGTCGCCGAGGGCCTCAACATCAACGTGACCCTCCTCTTCAGCCAGGACGCCTACGTCACCGTCGCAGAGGCGTACATCCGCGGCCTCGAGCAGCGCGCCGCCCGGGGCGAGGACGTCTCGAAGAGCGCCTCGGTGGCCAGCTTCTTCGTCAGCCGCATCGACTCCCTGGTGGAGAAGACCATCGCCAGCCGGGAGAAGACGGCCACGCCGCAGCAGCGGGCCCTCTTCGACGAGGTCACCGGGAAGGTGGCCATCGCCAACGCCAAGCAGGCCTACCAGAAGTACAAGGACCTCTTCTCCGGTCCGCGGTGGCAGAAGCTCGCCGACAAGGGGGCCAAGACCCAGCGCGTGCTCTGGGCCAGCACCGGGACCAAGAATCCAAAGTACTCGGACGTCCTCTACATCGAGGAGCTGATCGGGCCGGACACGGTGAACACCATCCCACCGGCGACGCTCGACGCCTTCCGCGACCACGGCAAGGTCCGGCGGACCCTCGATCAGGGCCTCGACCAGGCCGACGCGGTGATGCGCAAGCTGGAGCAGTCCGGCATCTCGATGAAGGCGGTCACCGACCAGCTGGTCGAGGACGGGGTGAAGGCGTTCTCCGACAGCTTCGCCGAGCTCATCTCGGCGGTGGGGAGCCGGCTGAAGGCTGGAGGGAGCCGGAAGTAGGGCGCCGCGCGGCGTAGGGCAGTCCGGGCAGTCGGCAGACAGGAGTGACAGCGATGCAGATCGGAATGATCGGCCTGGGCCGGATGGGCGGGAACATGGTTCGCCGCCTGATGAAGGGCGGGCACACCTGCGTGGTCTACGACCGCGGCGCCGACGTGGTCGCCGCCTACGCCAAGGAAGGCGCGACGCCGGCGAAGAGCCTGGAGGACCTCGTCTCCAAGCTCCAGAAGCCGCGCGCGGTGTGGATCATGGTTCCCGCGGGCGGGCCGACCGAGAGCACCGTGCAGGCGCTGGCGGCCGTGCTGGAGGCCGGCGACACGATCATCGACGGGGGGAACAGCTTCTTCAAGGACGACGTCCGGCGGTCGAAGGACGTCGGCAAGAAGGGCATCCACTACGTCGACGCGGGCACCAGCGGCGGAGTGTGGGGCGTCGAGCGGGGCTACTGCCTGATGGTGGGCGGGCCAAAGGAAGCCGTGAGTCGCGTCGAGCCGATCCTCAGGACTCTGGCCCCTGGGAAGGGCGACATCACGGCGACGCCCGGGCGCGACGGCAAAGGCACCGCCGAGCAGGGCTTCCTCCACTGCGGCCCGTCGGGCGCCGGCCACTTCGTGAAGATGGTCCACAACGGCATCGAGTACGGGCTGATGCAGGCCTACGCCGAGGGCTTCGACATCTTCAAGAACGCGACCTCCAAGGAGCTCCCGGAGGACTACCGCTACGACCTCAACCTGGCGGACATCGCCGAGCTGTGGCGCCGGGGAAGCGTGGTGTCGAGCTGGCTCCTGGACCTGACCAGCATCTCGCTCGCCCAGGACCCGAACCTCGAGAGCTACGAGGGCTTCGTCCAGGACTCGGGCGAGGGCCGGTGGACGATCCAGGCGGCGATCGACGAGGCGGTGCCGGCGGAGGTGCTGAGCGCGGCCCTCTACGCCCGCTTCCGCTCGCGGCAGCAGCACACCTTCGCGGAGAAGCTCCTGTCCGCCATGCGCAAGCAGTTCGGCGGCCACGTGGAACCGAAGTAGCCGGGAGGAGCCCGACTCCATGGTTCAGAAGCTCGAGACCGCGCTCACTCCTCCGCACAACCGCACCGGCGACCCCTGTGTGCTGGTCATCTTCGGCGCCTCGGGAGATCTCACGAAGCGCAAGCTGATCCCGGCCATCCTCAACCTCCAGAACGCGGGCTTCCTCCCGCGGAACCTGGCGGTCGTCGGCGTTGCCCGGACGCAGATGAGCCACGCCCAGTTCCGGGAGGAGGTGAAGCCCGAGGACAAGTCGCTCGGGACCGAGCCGATGCGCGCCGCCTGGGCGGCCCTGGCCGAGCGGATCTTCTACTTCGCGGCCGATGCGACGAAGCCCGAGTCCTTCACCGGTCTGGCCGAGTTCCTCAAGAAGACCGACGGCCAGGTCGG
>DASXGF010000040.1:0-7275 GCA_036489275.1 Myxococcaceae bacterium
GACGATGACCAGGACCCGCCGGAGCACCGCCAGCTGCGTCCGCACGGCGCGGGCGTTGGCCACGTTCTCGTGCGCCTTCGCCACGCGGCTCTCCACCACCCCCGAGGCCAGGTCGAGGAACCGCAGCGCGAACCACGCCGCGGAGATGACCAGAAGCGATCGGTTGAGGACGCTGATCCCGTGGGACCACACCGGCGAGAGCAGGAGCGGCGGGGTGGTGATGCTCAGCACGAAGGCAAAAATTGGCAGCCGGAGGGGTCCGCGCGAGGCGTGCTCCAGCTGGTCGTCCCAGCTGACCCGCGTCATCTTGGCGATGCGTCCGACGATCGCCAGCACCAGGCGCTCCAGCAGCCAAGCCGCGAGGAGGGCGCAGGCGAAGGCGAGGATCAGCCCCAGCCACTGCCAGAGCTCGAGGCCTCCCACCGACTTGGTGAACAGCACCTCGGGCAGCACCTCCGCGAGCGGAGGGCCATAGGCGTCCCAGAGCGCGTCGATGCTCCGGACCGTGAGTGTGCTGAAGACCCAGGTCGGCTTGCCCTCGATCTCGTACTTGGCGACCCGGATGGGGACGTTCTGTCTCTCCAGCGGGATGGTGCCGAGCTGGTCGAAGCCGGGCCTGGCCGGGTCGCCCCCAGGCTCCTTGCTGATCGACCCCAGATCGAGGAACAGCTTCCGGTCGAGGACGAAGCGCAGCCGGCGGGCGAGCCGTGGCCCCTCGGTCTTCTGCCGGTCGCGGGGAATCCAGTCAAGCGCCAGGTAATACGCGGCGAGCTTGTAGTCGCCCTTGTGGGCGGCGGTCATGAACCCCTGCACCGTGGCGAGCGGCGTGCTCCGGTCGACGTCCGAGGGAACCTCTCCCAGCCCGTCGTCGAGAGCGCGCGCGGGCAGGGCCGACAACAAGAAACCCGCGGTGAGGGTGAGAACGAGCGGTCGCATCATGGGCAGCCCCGCACCTTGGCCATGGCCGGTCCTCGAGACCAGGGGCTCTGTCGCCTCAGGTCCGGCCGCGGACCTTCAGCCGTTTGACCTTCCGGGCGAGGGTGTTCCGGTCCACCCCGAGGAAGGAGGCCGCCGCGGTGAGCTGCCCCTCGCTGCGTTCGAGCGCCTGGCGCAGCACCGCGCGGTCCACCTGCTCCAGCAAGACGCGATAGAGCTCGGGCACCTTCCGGCCGTGGAGCTGATCGAGGAACTCCCCGAGGCGGAGGTAGAGCAGCTCCTCCAGGGGCAGCTTCATCAGATCGGCGGGCGGCGGCGGCAAGCGGCCCCGCTCAAACCAATTCCTTCGGCGGTCTGTCAACGACTCGCGTGTTCCGGTCCAGGGGTGCTAGAGGGGGCCGTCCTTCCGCGGACGGAACTTTGCAGCTGCGCTCGGTCCTCATTGCAGCCACACTGCTCGCGTCGTGTGTCCGCGGCAGCCCGGGGAGCGCCGTGGCACCCGTCTCGGCCGGCGGATCGCCCGACGCGACACATTTCGCGGTCTTCGCCACCGCCGACGTCCGCGGGCAGATCGCCCCGTGCGGCTGCAGCGAGGCGATGCGCGGAGGCCTCGCGAAGACCGCGGCCATCGTCGAGAGCGCCCGGACCTCCGGCGTGCCCGCCCTCTTCGTCGACGGCGGGGACACGCTGTTCGAGCGGACTGGCTTCGGCGAGGACGAGGCGGTCGGAGAGCGGCGAAGGGCCCAGGCCATCGCCACCGCCTACGGGTCGATGCGCATCGCCGCGTGGTTCCCCGGCCCGCTCGACGACGCGCTCGGTCCGGACTTCCGTCGCTCGCTGGGCTTGCCTGACCTCCCCGCGGGACAGATCCGGCTACTCGACTCGGCGAGGTGGAAGGTGGGCGTGGTCTCGGGCGCCACCGCCGACGCGCTCGGCCGGGGAGCGGCGAAGGCACGAGAGGGCGGCGCGCGCTTCGTCCTCGGCCTCTTCTCCGGAGCGCCGGCCGGGGCGCAGGCGGCGCAGGGCGTGGATCTGGTGCTCGCCGCGCAGGCGAAGGAGACCGTCGGCGCGGAGTGGGAGGACGGCCGGCTGATCCGGAGCACGGTCCCGGTGGCGCAGGTACAGAGCCGGGGGCGCTCGGTGCTGCGGATCGACGTGAGCCCGGGCCCGGACGGCTCCGCGCTCCAGCTCGCCCGCGGGCAGGGCGACATCGAGCGCGAGTTCAACGCGCAGGGGCAGCGCCTCGAGCTCTTGAAGAAGGAGCTCGGAGCTCCCGGGGTGTCCCCAGAGCGCAAGCAGCTGCTCGATGCCCGGCTACACGAGCTCGTGCTCCGTCGCGAGCAGCTCGCCGCGCAGGCCCAGGCCACCGCGCTCCAGCCGGGGACCTTCACCGTGCGCTTCGTCCCGGTGGAGGCGGCGCTGCCCGAGGACCCCGCGGTGCAGAAGATCGTGTCCGACTACGACCGCGACGTTTCCCAGCTGAACCTCGCCTGGGCGAAGGAGCACGGCCAGCCCTGCCCTCCGCCGGCCAGGGACGAGGCTGCCTACGTGGGGAACGAGGCCTGCCGGAGCTGTCACGCCGCGGCGTTCGGCGTCTACGAGCGCACGGGGCACGCCCGCGCCTACGCCACGCTCGAGGCGGTGCAGAAGCAGTACCGCCTGGACTGCGTGGCTTGCCACGTCATCGGATTCCAGCAGGCGGGCGGTGTGTGCCGCGTGGACCAGGTCGCGGGCCGGCAGAACGTCGGCTGCGAGAACTGCCACGGGCCGGGCTCGATCCACGTCGCGGACAGGACGCGGAAGACCGTCCTGCGGCCGAGGCCCGGACCGAGCCTGTGTGTCGGATGCCACACCCCCGAGAACAGCATCCACTTCGACTTCGCCACCTACCTTCCCCGCGTGCTCGGGCCCGGTCACGGCGCTCCGGCGAGCACCGGAGCCCAGCGTTGACCGACCACTCGCGGGCCGCCTAGCATCGAAGGCTCGTTGTCGCTCGCCCTCGTCCTCCTCGCGCTCAGCAGTGCTGCGGCCGCGCCCGTCCCCGAGACATCGCCGACCGCGCCCCCGCGCGCGCCGGCGGCGCAGACCGGCACACCCGTCGCCACCCCCGACGACGGAGACGACGAGCCCGCCTCGGAGGAGCTGGAGGAGATGCGTGCGCTCGAGGACGCGGTCCTCGACCCTGCGGCGAAGCCGAGACCCGAGGTGCTGCGCTCGGTGCGCGCGCTGGGCACCGCCAGCCCGCTGCGGGCGCGGCTGGAGGACGGCGCCGAGGTCCTCTCGGGCGAAGAGCCGGTCGTCGACCTGGGCGTGGTGACCGACCTCTCCACCTTCGACGTGGGCGCGGTGGCGCCGGAGTACGACATCCCGGTCGAGATGCAGCCGATCGTGGCGCAGTACATCCAGTTCTTCCAGGGACCGGGCCGCAAGTGGTTCCGCAAATGGATGTCTCGCTCCACGCGGTACATCCCGATGATGACGCCGCTGCTCGAGCGCGGCGGGCTCCCGCGGGACACGGTGTACCTCGCGATGATCGAGAGCGGCTTCTCGCCGGGCGCCACCTCCTGGGCCCGCGCCGCGGGCCCGTGGCAGTTCATCGCCAGCACCGGCCGCCGCTTCGGGCTGCGGCAAGACTTCTGGGTCGACGAGCGGCGCGATCCGTTCAAGGCCACCGTGGCCGCGGGCAAGTACCTGAACGAGCTCCACGGGGCGCTCGGCCACTGGTACCTCGCCTGGGCCGGCTACAACGCCGGCGGCGAGAAGCTCCGTCGGATGGTGGTTCGCCGCGGAACCAACGACTTCTGGTCGCTCAGCGACGGCAAGGGGCTGGCCAAGGAGACGAAGCACTACGTCCCCAAGCTGATCGCCTGCGCGCTGGTGGCGAAGCACCCCAGGTCCTTCGGCTTCAGCGACGACGAGTTCGAGTTCCAGCAACCGCTGGAGTTCGACGAGGTGCCGGTGGCGGAGCCCACCGACCTCGACGTGGTCGCCCGCGCCGCGGGTATCAGCACCGAGCGCATCCACGAGCTCAACCCCGAGCTGCGCCGGTGGTGCACCCCGCCCGCCTCCGCTGCCCGCCCGTACCTGGTCCGGGTCCCGAAGGGCGCGAAGGACACCGTGGTCGCCGCGCTGGCCCGCATCCCGGCGTCGGAGCGGCTGACCTACCGCATTCACCACGTGCGCAAGGGCGACACGCTCTCGCGCATCGCCGTCCAGTACCACTCCGCCCCGGAGGCCATCCTCCAGTTCAACAGGCTGCGGAGCGCGAAGACGCTGCGGATCAACACCGAGCTCGCCATCCCGGTCCCCTCTGCGCGCGCGGTGGCCGAGGGCGGCCACGGCCTCGAGCGGCAGGTGGCCCGGGCGCGCGCGCAGGGCTACGTCGCTCCCGAGCCGGAGGAAGAGGTCCCCGCCGGGACGCGCACCGGCCACGCGCGAGCCCTGGCGCAGGGAACGGTGAAGACCGAGGTCGTCGACGGGAAGACCCGGGTCGAGTACGGCGTGCAGAGCGGCGACTCGATGTGGACCATCGCCCAGCGGTTCGCGGTCTCGGTGGAGCAGGTCCAGGATTGGAACTCGCTGGGGAAGAAGGCGCGGAAGGGTCTGCAAGTCGGGACGGTCCTGACCATCTGGCCAGGTCCCGGGGCCGCGCCCATCGAGGTGAAGCCCGCGGCCGTGGTGGCCCAGGCCGAGCGTCCCGCCACCGCGGTGCAAGCAGCGGCGCCCGCACCGGCGGCCGTCACACCGGTGACACCTCCGGCGAGCGGAGTTCATCAGCTCGCCGAGGGCGAGACGCTGTGGAGCGTGGCCCAGCAGTACGGCGTCTCCGTCGACGACCTGAAGCGCTGGAATCGCATCCGGCACGCCCGTTCGCTGCGTCCAGGGCTCAACCTCCGGGTGGTCGGATCTCCCGAGTGAGGTCGATCGACCGTTGCATGCGCATCAGGTCGTGCCAGAGTGCGCGGCCTTCATGTCCGTTCGCTTAGCCCCCGTCCTCGCCCTCCTGATTCTCGCGGCCTGCGCGTCCGATCGCACCGCCGCGCCCCGCCCGCCAACCCCTGCGCCGGCCGCCGCCGTGACGCCGCCGGCTCCCCCTGCGCTGGCCTCCCCGGAGGGCATCCGCCTTCCGCGGACCTTCCGCCCCGCGGCGCAGCGGGTCTGGCTGAGCATCGTTCCCTCCTCGCCCGGCTTCACCGGACGGACGGAGATCGACGGGACGCTGGACGCCGCGACCGACGTGGTCTGGCTGAACGCCGACATGCTGGAGGTCGCCACGGTGACCGCGCGGGTGGGCAGCGAGGAGGTGCCGGCCGAGCCGGTTGCGCGGCCGGACCAGCGGGTGGCGCTTCGCTTCCCGCACCCCTTGCCGGCCGGCCCGGTGACCCTGCGGCTCGAGTTCCGCGGCACCCAGTTCACCCAGGAGGACTCGGGCATCTTCCGCCAGCAGAGCGGTGGTGACTGGTACGCCTTCACCCAGTTCGAGGAGACCGACGCCCGGCGCGCCTTCCCCTGCGTGGACGAGCCGTCGGCGAAGATTCCCTGGGAGCTGACCTTGCGGGTCCCCGCCGCTCTCACCGCGGTGGCCAACACCCCGACGGTGAGCGAGACGCCGGCCGCCGAGGGGATGAAGGACGTGCGGTTCCGCCAGACGCGGCCGTTGCCGTCGTACCTGGTGGCCTTCGGCGTCGGGCCCTTCGAGATCAAGGAGGCGCGGCCGGCCGGGAAGAAGCGGATCCCGGTGCGGATCATCGCTCCGCGCGGGCGAGCGCACGAGGCGGCGTGGGCAGCCCGGGTGACGCCGGAGATCCTCGAGGGGCTCGAGGACTACTTCGGCATGGCGTACCCGTACGACAAGCTCGACGTGCTGCCCATCCCCTTCACCGTCCAGTTCGGAGCGATGGAGAACGTGGGGCTGGTCACCTTCCGGGCGGCGCTGGTGCTCGCGCCCACCGAGCAGGATCGCGTGCAGCGGCGGCGCCAGTACGCCCTGGTCGCGGCGCACGAGTTCGCGCACCAGTGGTTCGGAGACCTCGTGACCGCCGCCTGGTGGGACGACATCTGGCTCAACGAGGCGTTCGCCACCTGGATGGAGACGAAGGTCATCGACCGCTGGGCCCCGGCCTGGGGCATGGCGGCCGAGCGGGTCGAGCACCGGAACGCCGCCGCGGAGGCGGACGCGCTGGTCAACAGCCGCGTCATCCGCCAGCCGGTCAACAGCTACAACGACGTGAAGAACGCCTTCGACGCCATCACCTACTCCAAGGGCGCGGCGGTGTTGCGGATGTTCGAGCAGTGGGTGGGGCCGGAGACGTTCCGCCGCGGCATCCAGCTCTACGTCCGCACGCACGCCGACGGGAACGCCACCGCCCGGGACTTCCTCGCCGCCATCTCGGAGGCCGCGGGCCGGGACGTCACGCCGGCCTTCAACACCTTCCTCGACCACCCGGGAGTGCCGCGGGTGCAGGCCAGCGTGCGCTGCGGCGGCCAGGGCGCGGTGCTCCAGCTCGCCCAGGACCGGTGGCTGCCGGCGGGGTCCACCGGAGATCGCGCCGGGGAGTGGCAGATCCCGGTGTGCGTCCGGTGGAGCACGAAGGGCCGCGAGCAGAACCGGTGCGTCCTCCTCGACTCGCCGAGCGCGGAGGTGAAGCTCGAGGAGCGCTCCTGCCCCGACTGGGTGCTGCCCAACGCCGGTTACGCGGGCTACTACCGCCTCCAGCTCGACCCCGCCTCGCGCGCGAAGCTCGCCCGCGCGGCGAAGCTCGACGACGCCGAGAAGGTCGGGCTCATCGGCGACACCGACGCGCTGGTGGAAGGCGGGGCCATTCCCCAGGCCGAGGGGCTGCAGCTGGCGGCCCGTCACGCCGCGGCGCGCGAGCACCACGTCCTCGCGGCGGCCATCAAGCTGGCGACGGTCCGGGAGGACTTCCTCCCCGGCCGCCTCGGTCCGGCCTACCAGTCCTGGGTGCGCAAGACGTTCGGGCCGCACGCGCGGGCACTCGGGTTCCGCCCGAAGCCGGCCGAGGACGACGAGGTCCAGCTCGCCCGGCCCAAGCTCACCGAGTTCGTCGCCCTGCGCGGCGAGGATCCCCAGCTCATCGCCGAGGCCCGCAAGCTCGGCGAGGCCTGGCTCGCCCGGCCCCGCTCCGTCGCCTCGGAGATGGTCGGCCCGGTGCTGATGGCCGCCGGGCGCTTCGGCGCCCGCGACTTCCACCAGGCCCTGGAGCAGCGCCTGGACCGCACCCAGGACACCGAGATCCGGGACTGGATCCTCGGCGGTCTGTCCGGCACGCGCGTGCCCGAGCTGCTCGACGCGAACGTGGCCCTCGCCACCTCGGGGCG
>DASXGF010000073.1:0-4964 GCA_036489275.1 Myxococcaceae bacterium
CTGAGGCTGAGGAACGCATCGGCCCGCCGGTACCACCCGAGCAGCTCGGATCGCGAAACCTTGCCCGTCACGTGAACGCGGTGCCCGAGCCCCGAATCCGCGACCTGCTGGCGGAGCTGATGCCCGTAGGAGCTCTGGTCATCCCCCACGAGGACCAGTCGAGTCGGGCGTTCGGTCAGCCGCTCGAGGTGGCGCATCACCCCGAGAAACTCGAGCTGGCGCTTGTTCTCCACCATTCTCCCCACGAAGAGAATGGTGAACGAATCCTCGTCACGGTCGTTGAGCGACCACTCCGCCATGCGCAGCTCGTCGAGGTCGAAGAGGACCGGCACGACGGCCACGTGCGGGTACCCTCTCTCTCGAAGCTCCTGCCCATTCAGCTCGGAGTCGGCAAGCGCTCCGTCGAAGTGGGGAAGGTAGTCATCGAGCATCTCGCGTCCGAGGGTCGCGTAGTGCCGCGTCCTCGAGTGCTCCGGAAAGAACTCCGCGGGTGTGACGTTGTGGTAGACGAGCAGCTTCGGCCTGGGAAGCGCCTTGACCCACTCTCCCAGGTCGTGGCCCATCGAGTGGTGCACGATGAAGGAGTCGCTTCGCGACCAGCGATACTGCGTGTGAGGCAAGACCCTGCTCTCCAGGCCGGGGCCCACGTGCTCGACGTAGATCTCTGAACGGAAGCCGAGCGCGCGGAGGTGTTGCTGCATCAGGAACATCCCCGATGTCACCGCGTCTCCGATGGCGGACCCGGAATGAAACTGGTGAACCACCCTGGGACTGCTGTCCTTGGCTGGAGCCATGGTTCAGGGCTCCGCCGCCGGACGACCCGGAGCAATCATTGACTCCCTGGCCCATCCTCTCGAAAGTGCAGACTTTCTCCTCTTGAACATGGCGCCTCACCCCCCAAAACTGCTCGTCTTCGTCATCGCCTACCAGGCTGAGTCCACTTTGGTCCAGGTCCTGGAGCGAATTCCCCGTTCCATCTTTCGCGACTGGGACTGCGAGATCCTCGTCGTGGACGACGCCTCCCGGGACCGCACCTTCGAGATCGGCCGCGAGTACGAGGAAGCCCACCCCGACCTCCCGCTGACGGTCCTCCGCAACACCTACAACCAGGGCTACGGCGGAAACCAGAAGGTCGGATACGCCTACGCCATCGCGGAGAAGTTCGACGTGGTGGCCATGGTCCACGGTGACGGACAGTACGCCCCGGAGGAGCTCCCCCGCCTGCTCGAGCCCCTCAGGAAGGACCGTGCGGACGCGGTCTTTGGCAGCCGGATGATCTCCCGCTTCGGCGCCCTCAAGGGCGGGATGCCGCTCTACAAGTTCGTGGGGAACCGGATCCTCACCACCTTCCAGAACGTCGTCCTCGGCACCCAGCTCTCCGAGTTCCACTCCGGATACCGGCTCTACCGGGTGTCCGCCCTGGAGCGGCTTCCGCTGGAGCTCAACTCCAACGACTTCCACTTCGACACCGAGATCATCCTCCAGCTGCTCAACGCCGGCGCCCGCATCGTCGAGCTGCCCATCCCCACCTACTACGGCGACGAGATCTCCCGGGTGAACGGGCTCGCCTACGCGAAGAACGTGGCCCTGGCCACGCTCCGCAATGCGGCCCATCGCGCCGGGATCCTCTACCAGCGCAAGTACGACGTGGGCCCGGCCGACGACCACGGTCACTACGAGCCGAAGCTCGGATACGCCTCGAGCCACACCTTCGCCCTCGAGGCCGTTCCGGCGCGTAGCCGGGTGATGGACCTCGGAGCCGGGCCGGGTCACCTCGCGCAGCAGCTGGTGGACAGGGGCTGCAGCGTGACCCTCGTGGACCGGTTGCCCCCCACGCAGGTGCCGCCGCGGACGGGGGTTCTCGTCCGCAACCTCGACGCCGACCCGCTGGATCTGGATCTATCGCGGGTGGACGTAATTTTGTTACTCGACGTCATCGAGCATCTCCACGAACCCGAGCGCTTCCTCGCCGCGCTCCGGCGCAACCTCGATCACCGGCCGCGCACGCTCGTGCTCACCACCCCGAACGTGGCGTTCGTCATCCAGCGGCTGATGCTCCTCACGGGGCAGTTCAACTACGGGAAGGCGGGCATCCTCGACCGGACCCACACCCGCCTCTTCACCTTCCGCAGCCTGCGCCGCCTCCTGGTCGACTCGGGGCTCCGCATCCGCGGCATCCGCGGCGTGCCGGCGCCCTTCCCCAAGGCGGTGGGCCAGAACGCGCTTGGGATGGGGCTCCTCCGGTTGAACCAGGCGTTGATCCGCCTGAGCCCGGCGATGTTCAGCTACCAGATCTTCGTCGAGGCCGAGACCACGCCCGACGTGGCCTACGTGCTCGCCGACAGCCGGCAATCCGCCGTCCCCGCCCGCCTCGAGCGTCCCCGACCCGCTGCCGCAGCCCGACACGGCCGGAAGCCGACCCGCGGCCCGCGGAAGAAGACGCGGTGACGTTGACGACGGCCGCCGAGGCCGACGCCCCGGGCATCGCGCTCCCGGGGAACGCCACCCGCGCGTTCCTCCTCTCCGTCGCCGCGGTCTTCCTCGGACAGGCGCTGCAGATCAACAACGGCAACGGGCACGAGGACGCCTGGCCCTATCTCTTCGCGACGCTGCTCGTCCTCGCGGTCGCCGCCTTCTCTCCGCCCTGGGAGACGGTGGAGGCCAGCGGAGATCAGCTGGCGGTGCTCGTCCTCGGCGTCGGGCTCGCGCTGCAATTCTCGCAGCTGGTGACCAGCCCGCCCGGGTACTACGCCCGGCCCATCCCCGGCTTCCGCGAGTTCTTCGCCATCCTCGCCGCCGCCGCGGTGGTGGCGGGGGCAGCGCTCGGCCGCCGCCCGGCGCTCGGTCCATTCCACGCCCCGGTGCTGGTCCTGCTCTTCGCTCTCGCCGGGTGGTGGATGATCCGCGCCTCGTATCCCCCGCACATCGACGTCTTCGTCTTCCAGCAGGAGGCGAGTCGGGCCCTGGTCCAGGGGCGCAATCCGTATGCGCTCACCTTCCCCAACATCTACGGAAACATGCAGTTCTATGGGCCGGGGATCGCCGACGCGAGGACGGTCTTCATCGGGTTCCCCTACTTCCCGCTGTCGCTGCTGCTCGCCCTGCCGGGCTGGCTCGTCGCGGGTGACTTCCGGGTGGCCCAGCTCGCGGCCTGCGCCATCGCCGCGGCCGCCTTCACCGGCCTGGGTCCAGGGCGCCTGCCGCTCCTCGCCACCGCGCTCCTCCTCTTCACCCCGCGGATGTTCTTCGTCCTGGAGCAGGGGTGGACCGAGCCCTTCGGCGTCGCGCTCCTCGCCCTGGTGGTCCTCGCCGCGACCCGGCGCTCGCGGTGGCTCCCGCTGGCCCTCGGGCTGCTCCTCGCCTGGAAGCAGTACACGGTGCTCTTCCTCCCGCTCGCCGCGCTCCTCGTCCCCGCTCCCTTCCGCTGGCGCGCCTACGCCCGGTTGGTGCTCCCGGCCATCGGCGTCGCCGCGGCCATCACCCTCCCCTTCTTCCTCTGGGACCCTGCGGCGTTCTGGAGGAGCGTGGTGCACGCCCAGTTCGTCCAGCCCTTCCGGCACGAGGCTCTCTCCATCCCGGCCTGGTGGGTGGTGGAGAAGAACCACTCCGAGTTCAACGTGCTTCCGCTCATGCTCGCCGCCACCTTGGCCGCGCTGGTCGCCGTGCTCGCTGACCGGCGCCGCGGGCCGGCGGCCTTCGTCACCGGCTCGGCGCTGGTCTACGCAGTGTTCATCGCGCTCTCGAAGCAGTCCTTCTGCAACTACTGGTGGTTCGTGCTCGGTTCGGCCTGCTGCGCGATCGCCGCGAACGCCGCCGAGCCCGTCGAGGTCCGGGCCGCCTCGGCATAGCCCGGCTAGCGAGACTGCACGCCCCAGAGGTCGAGCACGGCCTTCTCCCGGGTGAGCACCAGGTCCACCGCGGCGTCGCCCCACCGCGCGCGCACCTCGGAGAGAGTTTGCGCGCGTTCCTGTTGCGCCCGGAGGCGAGCCACCGTCCGCTCCACGCCGGCCCGCTGCTCCGCGGGGAGCTGGTCCTTGGCCGTCTCCAGCGCCCGCAGCGCCTCCTCCATCTCGGGTCCGCCCGAACCCGCCCGGGCCAGCGCCACCTCGGCGGTCAGCGTCTCCAGCGCCTGCACCTCGGCCGCGGTGAGCCCGGCGTCGGCGCGGACCACCTGGGCACGCTCCGTGCGCTGGCGGAGCCCGGCGTAGGCGTCCTCCAGCGCCTTCGCTCCGCCGTCGGCCGCCTGGGAGAGACGGCGAACTTCCCGCGCCGAGGGCGTCGGTTCACCGCGGAGCAGCCGCTCGTAGGCCAGGAAGCCATCGAGCTTGCCGGCGGTCAGCGCGAGGCCGGCGTCCGGCACGGGCAAGAGCGCGGGGGCCGGGCCCGCATCCGCCACCGGCCCGCGTGGCTCGCTCCTCCGGCAGGAGGCCAGGAGGAGGACGAACAGCACCGCCATCAACCACGAGGGTCCACGCATCGACCTCCCTTCTGCCATACCCTTTGACCGTCTCGGGCGCCGTCGTGTACGACCCTCGAGGGTAGGGCGCTGCACGGGAGGCTCGTCGTGAAGGTGTTCCTGGTGCGCCATGCGCAGGCCGACTCCGACGTTCCGGAGGGCCTGGACGACGGAGCCCGCCCCCTCACCGGCAAGGGCCGTCACGCCGCCGAGAAGCACTTCCAGTCCCTCCAGAAGCGGATGCACGGGGTGGATCTGATCTTGATGTCCCCCCTGGTCCGCGCGGTGCAGACCGCACAGATCCTCGCGCTGGTCCAGGATCTGGACGTGCCGCTCCGGGTCCACCGGAGCCTCCTGCCGGACCTGCCGGTCGGAAGCCAGGAGCGTCTCCTCAAGGAGCACCGGGACGACGACCTCGTGCTGGTGGGCCACAACCCTTCCATTCCAGCGATGACCGCGCATCTCATGGCGCTCGCCCAGTTCCCGCGCTCCGTTCCCACCGGGTCGG
>DASXGF010000084.1:0-2345 GCA_036489275.1 Myxococcaceae bacterium
TGCTTCGCCGCGCTCCTGGTCCCGTCCAGCGGCATCGAGCTCGCGCCGGAGCACCTCGGCCTCGCGGCGGAGACGCTCCGGCACGCGGTGGACGAGTTCCGGGCGCGGGAGACCGGGCTGCGCCGGCCGGTCGAGTTCACCCTCTCCGCGCTCCGGCTGGTGGTGCTGGACCCGTCGCACTGGCAGGTGCTGGGCCCGCTGTTCTGGGCGGAGATCGAGCGCGCCCACGTGATGGCCCGGCGCGGGCTCGCCTCCGGCATCCAGGAGCGCACGCTCCGGCTCGACGGAAGGGTCCCTATTCTTCCAGGATGAACTTCCGCGGATTCTCGGGGATCCCGTTCACCCGCACCTCGTAGTGCAGGTGCGGACCGGTGGACCGACCGGTGTTGCCCACCGCCCCCACCAGCTGCCCGCGCTTCACCCGGTCGCCGGTCTTCACGTCGAGCTTGCTCAGGTGGCCGTAGCGGGTCTTCACCCCGTAGCCGTGATCGATGACCAGGACGTTGCCATACCCACCCTCCAGGCCGGCGAAGATGACGGTGCCGTCCGAGGGCGCCACCACCTCCTTGCCGTGGGGTGCGGCGATGTCGAGACCTTCGTGCATCACGCGCTCAGCCGTATACGGGTCGAGACGCTGACCGAAGTCCGAGGTGACCCAGCCCCGCGCCGGCCACACCGACGGCGTCGAGGCGAGTCGGCTCTTCTGGTCGAGGAAGTACGACTGGAGCTCCTGGAGGCTCTTTTCTTGCCGGGTTGCGGACTCGCTCAGCTTGTCCAGCTTGGAAGCGAGGTTCCTCGGAGTCTCGCTGGCCGACCCGGGCCGGGTGAACTCGGTCTCGGCGCTGGGGGCGGGAGTGACCCCCGGCTCACCGGCGGTCGGACCGAGGGCGAGGTTGCGCTGCGGGTCGGAGAGGAGCGTCACCGCCCGGAGCTTCTGGTCGAACCGCTCGACGCGCTCGAGCGTCGCGCCGATGTGCTCCATGCGCTCGCGGATGCTCTTCAGCTGCGTGCGCAGCGTGAGGTTCTCGTCGCGGAGCAGCCGGTTCTCGGAGGCCTCCCGCACGAGGGAGAAGTAGTGGGCGACCGCGCCGAGGAGCACCAGCCCCGCTGCGCCCGCGCCCAGCGCGGCATGCCGGAGCAGGCTCCGCTCGAGCTGGAAGCGGCGCACCGGAGCGTCGTGGTCCGGGACGACGATCAGGGTGAAGGTCTTCTTCGACAACGGAGGGGTCGCTCCCGTGGCAGCGCGCTTCCTGGCAGGCCAGTTACCCAAGCAAGCTGTATTCCAGCATGCTTGGCCCCCATCCGTCCGGGGCGGGGCCCGTAGCCTGGGCGTTTCTACAGTGACAAGACGAGAGATCCAGTCGGCGTCCGTCGCAACAGAGGTGGAACGCCTACCTAGACCGACGCGTGCTCCCCGGTCTCCGCCGGCCTCGGCGCGGCCGCTTCGGCCTGCACCTGCACGGCGATGACGGTGATGTTGTCGTCGCCGCCGCGCTCGTTGGCGAGATCGATGAGGCGCTGCGGGACCTCGGACAGCGGGAAGTGACGGACCACCTGGAGGATCTCCGGGTCCTCCACCATGTTCGCCATCCCGTCCGAGCAGAGGATGAAGACGTCGCCCGGCTCGCAGAGCAGGCCCATCACGTCGACCTGGACCTCCTCCTCGAAGCCCACCGAGCGGGTGATGATGTTCTTGTACCGGGAGTGCTTCGCCTCCTCGGGGGTGATCATCCCGGCCTTGATCTGCTCGTTGACCAGGCTGTGGTCCTCGCTGATCTGCTGGATGAGGTCTCCGCGGACGAGGTACGCGCGGCTGTCTCCGACGTGGGCGAAGAACGCCTGGTCGTCCTTCATGAGAAGGGAAATGACCGTCGTCCCCATTCCGGCGAGGCGCGGGTCCTCCTGGGCCTTGGTGTAGATGGCGATGCAGGCCCGCTCGACGGCGGCGCGGATCGCCTCCGGCACCGGCGAGTCCTGGAGCGCTGTCCGGGCCTCCAGCGTAGAGCCCTGGGTGGTCCGGGCCTGGCGCAGCTCCCGGTCGATGGTCTCCACCGCGATGCGTGAGGCGGTCCCGCCGCCGGCGTGCCCCCCCATGCCGTCCGCGACGACGAACAGCTTGAGGTCCTCGTCGATGAGGAAGCTGTCCTCGTTGTGGTCGCGCTTCTTGCCCACATCGGTCAGCCCGTTGGAGACGATTCTCAACCGGACCGGGGGTGGCTCGGGCGGGGACACGCTGACCACCGATGGTACAGGCGGCCCTCCGGACCGGGCAAGGAGACTGCAACGAGCAGAGTCCCCCTCACCCGGGACCTTGGTGGGGCCACCGAGGTGGCGCGGAGCCTCAC
>DASXGF010000086.1:0-9712 GCA_036489275.1 Myxococcaceae bacterium
CCTCGAGCAGCGGCCGGAGCCGGAAGGTGATGTTGTTGGTGGAGATGGTGGCGTGGGCCGCGGGGTCCACCTTCTCCACCAGCTGGAGCTGACCTCCGACCCGCACCGGGGCCGCCCCGACGTCGAGCTTGCCGTCCGGGCTTCGCCGCGGCGTCACTTCAACCGTCATGGATGCGTCGCCCTCGGCGTGCATCCCGAGCACCACCGAGTCGAGGGTCGCGGCGAGGTTGTCCACGTTGGAGAAGTAGACGTGCTCGATCCCGAGGTCGCGGAGCCGCCGGCCCGCCCCGCTCCTGTCGAGCGCGCGGAACACGTCCCCATGTCCTGCCGGCGCCAGCGACGGCTCTCCCGAGGCCTCGCGCGCGATCTCCCCATCCGGTGTCAGGCGGGGCAGGTGCCCCTGGACGAAGGAGAGCACCGGAACGGACGGGGGCTGCGCGGCGAGGTGCTCGGCGATGGCGTCCGCGGTGAGGAACGACACCATCAGGGCCACGGGCACCGGCCGCCCTACCCGCTCCGAGGCTCGCTCGACGTCGAGGAGCTTGAGATCCAGGAAGGTCTTCCCCTCGACGACCGGGACGAGCGCCTTCACCGCACCGCCGAAGCGGGTCCCCGCCCCGCCGGCGACCACCAGGGCGGCCACCTTCCCCTCGCGGAGGAGCTGCTCGCCGAGCGCCTCGAGACGGGCGTGCTCCCGGCTGCCTCGGGCCGGGAGCGGGGTCACGTCGCCCGGCCGGAGCGGCTCCAGCGTCCCCGCCGGCGGGGCCTCGACGATCTCCCCGCGCTTCCAGGCCGCCACGAGCTCCCGGAACAGCGCCTCGTCGTACGGCGGGCTCATCTCGGCGAGACCTCCCATCCCCACCCGGGCAAGCCCAGGGCTGGCTCCGCGCCGAGGTTCACGCTCACGGTCAGGCCGGGCCGCTCGAGCCGGTACGCCCTGCCCTCGCGCAGCACTCGCGGCCAGTGCGCGCCGATGCGCGCCTGGTGCTTGCGCCGCAGCGCCAGCATCTGCCGGTAGTGGTCGCGCAGCGCCTCGCCGCCCGTCCAGGCCGGCCGCGAGGCGAGGAAGGTTTCCTCGGCCTGGGGATCGGGGACCTCGGTCGCCCGGGCGATGAACTCCCTGCGCCGTCCCTCGGACACCGCTCTGGCCAGCTCCGGATCGCCGTGGCTGGTGAAGTACAGGAAGGGCCGCGTCTCGCCGTACTCCTCACCCATGAAGAGGAGCGGAAGCCCAGGTCCGAGCAGGAGCAGCGTGGCCAGCGGCTCGAGCGCCGCGCGTGGCACGAGGCTCGCGATTCGCTCGCCGGCGGGGCGATTGCCGACCTGGTCGTGGTTCTGAAGCGAGCTGACGAGCTGTCGGGGGAGGAGGCCGTCGGTCCGGGTGCCGTGGGGCCGCTTCCGGAAGAGCGAGTGCTGGCCCTGGAAGATGAAGCCCTGCTCCAGCGCAGTGACCAGATCCTGGGGATCCCCGAAGTCCACGTAGTAAGCGTCGCGCTCGCCGGTCACCAGCGCGTGGACCGCGTGGTGGAAGTCGTCCTCCCAGGCGGCGTCGCACCCCCAGCCGGCCGGCGGGGGATCCACCACCTTCCGGTCGTTGAGGTCGCTCTCGGCGATGACCCGCGCCCGGCCTCCGGACGCCGCGTGCACCGCGCGCACCATGTCCTGGACGAGATGGACGTCGCTGTCGTCGACGATGGCGTGGACCGCATCGAGCCTGAGCGCATCCACGTGGAAGTCCTCCACCCAGGAGCGGGCGGCCTGCACCATGTACGCGCGGACCGGACCGGCGTCCGGGCCGTCGTAGTTCATCCCGTCGCCCCAGGGGGAGCGGTGGCGCGAGGTGGTGTAGGGCCCGAACTCCGCAAGGTAGTTCCCCTCCGGACCGAGGTGGTTGTAGACCACGTCGAGACACACGCCCAGCCCGAGCGCGTGCGCCCGGTCCACGAAGCGCTGCAGAGCCCCCGGCCCGCCGTAGGCGCCGTGCACCGCGTGCAGAAGCACGCCGTCGTACCCCCAGTTCCGCGCCCCGGCGAAGGGCTGCACCGGCATCAGCTCCACGCAGGTGATGCCCAGATCCACCAGCTCGGGCAGCCGCTCGGCCGCGGCGTCGAGCGTGCCCGCCTCGGTGAACGTCCCGACGTGCAGCTCGTAGAAGACCAGGGCCTCCTGCGGCACGCCGGCCCATCCGGCGTCGGTCCAGCGGAACTCCCCGGGGTCGAAGAGCGCCGAGGGCCCGTGCACGTCGCCCACCTGGGCGCGGGCCGCCGGGTCCGGCCGGACGCGCCCGTCGGGGAAGACCAGGGAGTACGGCGTCCCGGAGGGAAGCGGTGGAAGCGCTGCCGTCCACCACCCCTCGGCGGCGCGCACCATCGGGCGCCGCCGATCGTCCAGGTTCAGCTCGAGCTGCTCGACCCGCGGTGCCCAGACCGCCAGCCGCACACCCCCGCCGTGTCTCCTCGCTCCATGGCGCATGGTCGACACACCTAGTCACGTTGGGCCCGGCTTACAGGGGAGAACGGCGGATCCACCGTCGGAGATCGGACGGGCGGGCCGTCAACTTCCCCCGTGGACCGAGGGTGCACACCGTGACCTCCGATGCTCTCCGTCCTGACCGTCGCCCTGCTGGTGGAGGCGCTCCTGCCCGCCGTCGGGTGGGCCGCCCCGTGGGGGCGCCCGGCGCCGCGGCTGCAGCTCGTGCTGCGGCTGCCGCGCGTCGCAACCAGCGCCTCGGTGGAACGCGCGCTGCGTGACATTCCCGCCGCCGCCGAGTCCCCGGGGGCTTACGCCCGGGTCACTCGCTGGGTGGAGAGCGTCGCCCTCCCCGCGGCGGACGGGAAACCGAAGCTGGTGGTGGTGACCGTCCCCGGAGGGCTTGCGCTCGCCTGGGCGCGCCGCTGGTGAGCACCGGTGCGGCGAGGTGGGCCGATGGCGCCCGGACCCCTTCGCGCTGCGCTGGAATGCGTCGCTCTGTCCGCGAGCGGCGGTAGAGTTCCGGGTCGTTGCCTTCCAGCATGTCGCTGCCCTCACGCTCCAGCCCCGCATCCACGCCCGCCTTCCGCGTCCGCCTCGCTCGCCGGGGCGACGGAGAGCAGCTCGGCCTGCTCCTCGGCGAGCTCGGCCACGGCGGCTCAGGTGACACCGCCACCGTCCACTGGGTGCTCAGCCATCCGGAGATCGAGGTCCACGTGGCCGCGGACGGCACCGACCGTCCGCTGGGCCTCCTCTCCTTCTCGCACCGCCCCCAGCTCCGCCTGAGCGGCCGCATCGGCAGCATCGACGAGCTGGTGGTCCTCCCCGCCGCGCGCCGTCAGGGCGTGGGTCGGGCGCTGATCCAGCGAGCGCTGGAGCGCGCGCGGGTGCTGAGCGTCAAGCGCGTCGAAATGCAGCTTCCCAGCGCTCCCATCGAGGCCACCTACCGCTTCTGCGAGGCGATGGGTTTCCGGGACGCCGAGCGCGGCGTCGTCACCCGGGCGCCTTGAGCGTCCAGGCCCCGGGCAGGGTCGTCGGCCCGAGGCGGTGGACCAGCGCGGCCAGCCGCTCCTTCGCCGCGGGGTCCACCTCGCGGAACCGGACGCCGATGACCTGCTCGCGCGCCCGGGCCCAGGCCACCACGCCCTCCAGCTCGAACTGCTCGTCCTCCACCATGAGGACCAGCTGGAGGAGATGGCCGACCGGGTAGGTCCGCTCGGTCTTCAGGCAGATGCCGCCCACGGAGAAGTTCACCGCGTAGGAGCGCAGCGCCTCGGCGGCCGCGGCCGCGTCGCGGAAATGGACCTGGATCCGCACCGGGATGCGGTCCGCTGCCCGCCGCTCCTCGCCCTCGGGGAGAGTCTCCATCCGCGCGCCGGATGCCGGACGGGCCTCCGGTCCTGAGACGGATGTCTACCGGAAGCGCGGGTCGATGACCAGATACGCGGCCGCCCGGAGGGATTTCCGGTGGAGCTCCTTCGGAGGCCGCATCACCTGCATCAGCAGCTTGCGTCCGAAGACGCGACGGAAGAGCCCTGCCTCGTGCGTCGCGTCCCACAGCTCGAGGTCGAGCGGGCTCCGGGCACGGAGCTTCACCATCACCGCGTTGGGCAGGAGCCGCGCCTGGAGCCGGACGATGCTCTGGCGGTGACTGCGGTCCAGGGAGTCCGCCACCCGGAGCAACGTCGCGAGCTTCCGCACCACCCGCACCTCTCCGGGGCTCAGGCCCTCCATCCCCGAGTGGCTCGGGTCCGGCGCGCTCCGCCGGTGGTAGCGGGCGATGCGGGCCACCAGCTCACGCTCGCGCTCCCGCAGCCCGGGGATCTCCGCGTTCTGGATGAGGTAGTAGCTGTGCCGGTGGTGCTTCTGGTAGCTGACCGCGTTCCCGACGTCGTGGAGCAGCCCGGCCACCTCGAGCAGCGGGCGCGCCGACGCCGGGAGGTTGTGCAGCGGCGCCAGGTCGTCGAACAGCTGCAGGGCCAGCCGCGTCACCTGGGTGCCGTGGGCCTCGTCGAAGTGGAACCGGCGGCCGACCACCAGCGCGGCCTCGTGGAGGCTGTGGTCGTCGCCGGCGTCCCTGCGGCGGATCAGATCCACCAGGATGCCTTCCCGGAGCCCGCGCTGGACCGCGGTGACCGACTCGATCCCCAGGTGCTTCACCAGCTGCTCGAGGATCACCGCCCCGGCGCAGATGATCTCCGCCCGGCGGGGGTCGAAGCGCTTCCGCCGCTCGGAAGGTGAGGTGTCCACCAGGTCCTCGACCACCTGGGAGATCTGCCGCGCGGTCGCGTGCGCCGTCCCCTCCGAGGCGGCGGAGGCGACGACGGCCCCGATGGTGCCGGAGCTGCCCAGCGCCGCCCGGGGAGCGCCGGCGATGCGGGCGGGGAGCCCCTCGGTGAGGGCCTCGGACACGTAACCCCTCATGAGCTTGAGCTGCTTCTTGCTCATGGACTTCGACGTCCCGAAGAGCTCGGTCAGCCGGACCGCCCCCAGCCCAACGCTCCACATCGCGTTTGGCGTGTCACCCAGGGCCGAGGCGACCTCGGTCGACCCGCCGCCGATGTCGATGCACAGCGAGCGCGCCGACGGCGGCTTCCCCCAGAGGACGCCGAGGGTGATGAGGCGCGCCTCCTCCATCCCGGAGATGACCTCCAGGCGGAGGCCGGCCTCTTCCCGGGCGCGGCGGACGATCTCGTCGCGGTTCTTCGCCTCGCGCACCGCGCTGGTGGCCACCGCTCGGACCTGGGCGTGGTAGCGCCGGCACAGCGAACCCCAGCGCCGGAGGGTCGAGAGGAGCCGGTCGGCGACCTCGCGGGGGATGACGCCGGTCTTGAACACGCCCTCGCCCGGGCGGACCGGGTCGCGCTCCTGGTGGAGGAGCTCGAGCGAGCCATTGGCCAGGAGCCGTGCGAGCTCCAGACGCACGGCGTTGGTGCCGACGTCGATCGCCGCGAGCACGGGTTCTGGGACGGGTCGAGTCAAGGCTGTCAAGACAGGTCTAACAATGCGCTCCGACGCGCAAGGCCGCGGGCTTGCCCCGCCCCACTCTTCACGCCATCGTCATCGGTCTGGAACCGGCCGGACGCGCCGGTCAGGGCACCTCTTTCGACCGTGGAAACCACCGACCCCCGGATGTTCATCAACCGCGAGCTCAGTGCGCTCGCCTTCAACCTGCGCATCCTGGGAGAGGCGCAGGACGCCCGGCTCCCCGTGTACGAGCGGGTGCGTTTCCTGTCCATCGGCTCGGCGAACCTGGACGAGTTCTTCATGGTGCGCGTGGCCGGCATCAAACAGCAGCTCGCCTCCGGCGTCACTGCCACGGAGGCGGACGGCCTCTCCCCGACCGAGCAGTTCCAGGCCATCACTGCCGAGGTCCGGGAGATGGTCCGGCTGTTCGACGCCATCTGGCGCGACGAGCTGATGCCGCTGCTCCGCTCCAGCGGCGTGGAGATCCTTTCGCCGGACGCCCTGGACCGGCCCCAGCGGGAGGCGGCCCGCGAGCACTTCCGGACCACGGTCTTCCCGGCGCTCACCCCGCTGGCGGTCGACCCCGGCCACCCCTTCCCCCACCTCCGCAACAAGTCCCTGAACCTGGCGGCCGTGCTCCACCGCGAGGGGCGGAAGCGGCGTGCTGGCGGCGGTCCCGGCGACCTGGCGGTGGTGCAGGTGCCCACGGTGCTGAGCCGGTTCGTCCCGCTGCCCGCGCCGGAGGGGCGGAGCGCCTACCTCCTCCTCGAGGACCTCATCGGCATGTTCCTCGGGGAGCTGTTCCCCGGCTTCACCGTCGAGCACCGGGCGGGCTTCCGGGTGACGCGGAACTGGGACCTCAACGTGGACGAGGAGGAGTCGGAGGACCTCATGTCCACCATCCAGGAGGAGCTCCGCCGCCGCGACCGCGGGATGGCGGTGCGCCTCGAGCTGGACCAGGGAGCCACGCTGGCGCTGGAGGCCTCCCTGCGCCAGTCGCTCGGGCTGACCCACGAGGACGTCTACCGGGCCGAGGCGCCACTGCAGCTCTCGGACCTCACCGCGCTGGCCGAGCGGGATCACCGGCCCGAGCTCCGGGCCGAGCCGTTCACCCCGGCGCTCCCGGTGGCGATGCGGGACGCCGAGAGCCTCTTCCCGGTGCTCGCCCGGGGCGACGTCCTGCTCCAGCACCCCTACGAGTCCTTCGACGCGGTGACCCGCTTCATCGAGGAGGCGGCGGACGACCCGAACGTTCTGGCCATCAAGCAGACGCTGTACCGCATCGCCCCCGACAGCCCCATCGCCCGGGCGCTCAGCCGCGCGGCGGAGAACGGCAAGCAGGTCGCGGCGCTGGTCGAGCTGAAGGCCCGGCTGGACGAGGCGAACAACATCGCCTGGGCCCGGCGGATGGAGGAGGCGGGGGTCCACGTCGTCTACGGGCTCATCGGCCTGAAGACCCACTGCAAGATCGCTCTCGTCGTGCGCCGCGAGGGCCAGGGCATCCGCCGCTACGTGCATCTCGGGACCGGCAACTACAACGCGATGACCGCCCGGCAGTACACGGACCTCTCGCTCTTCACCGCGCGGACCGCGGTGGCCGACGACGTGAGCGCCCTCTTCAACATGCTCACCGGCTACGCGGTGCCGCCCACCTTCAAGCGCCTGGTGGTGGCGCCCTTCGGGCTTCAAGAGAAGCTCATCGAGCTCATCCGGCGCGAGGCGGACCGGGCGAAGCGCGGCGAGGGGGCGCGCATCCTGGCCAAGGTGAACCACCTGGTCGACGCGGCGCTCATCCGCGAGCTGTACGCCGCCTCGCAGGCCGGCGTGCGGATCGATCTCCTCGTCCGCGGGATCTGCTGCCTGCGTCCCGGGCTGCTGGGCGTCTCGGAGAACATCCGGGTCCGGGCCATCACCGACCGCTTCCTGGAGCACGGGCGGGTGTTCGCCTTCGGGACGCCGGAGCGAGCGGAGGTCTTCCTCTCCAGCGCCGACTGGATGACGCGCAACTTCGTGCGCCGGGTGGAAGTGATGGTGCCGGTGGAGGATCCGGTCATCCGGCTCCGTCTCCTCGACGAGGTGCTGGGCATCAGCCTCCGGGACGACGCCAAGGCATCGGAGCTCCAGTCGGACGGGACCTACACGCCGGTGCGCGCCGAGGACGGGAGCACGGTGCGCAGCCAGATGGTGTTCCTCGAGCGGGCGCACCGGATCGAGGCCGGAAAGGAAGCCGTCATCCGGCACCTCGCCGCACCAGAGCCGGCGGCCCCGCCGCGCACCGCCGTGCCGCAGGGCTGAGCGCGTTCACCGGACCAGACTTGCGCCTCCGCTCCCGGGCTGAGAGACACGGGCGGCCGTGACTCTGCTCCGCGCCGCCGACGTCTCGCTCGCCTTCGGGAGCCGGACGCTCTTCCACGAGCTCACCCTGGTGTTGGAGGAGGACGAGCGCGTCGGCCTGGTCGGCGTGAACGGCTCGGGCAAGTCGACCCTGATGCGCATCCTCGCCGGCGAGCTGCGTCCCGACGGTGGCGAGCTCCAGCTCCGCCGTGGAGCGCGGGTCACCTTCCTGCCTCAGGAGCCGGTGGTCCCCACGGGCGCGACGGTGGCCGGCGAGCTCGCCATCGCCCAGGCGCCGCTCCGGGAGGCGCTGGAGCAGCACCACGCGCTCGCGCACCAGCTCGGCACGCTCGGCGGCGAGGCGCAGGACCGGGCCGCCGCGCAGCTCGCCGCCCTGGCCGACCGCATCGAGTCCCTCGGAGGCTGGGACACCGAGCACCGCGCCCGGACGCTCCTCGACCGGCTCGGGGTGAAGGCCTGGGACCGCCCGGTGTCCGAGCTCTCCGGCGGCGTCCGGAAGCGGGTGGCGATCGCCCGGGCGCTGCTCTCGCGGCCGGATCTGCTGCTGCTCGACGAGCCGACCAACCACCTCGACGCGGACACGGTGGAGTGGCTGGAGGACGCGCTCGACGCCCTCCCCAGCTCGCTGCTGCTGGTGACTCACGACCGGTACTTCCTCGACAGCCTGGTGGACCGGATCGTCGAGATCCAGCCCGGTGGCGGACTGGTCTCGTACCCCGGGAACTACCAGGCGTACCTCGAGCAGAAGCTCGCGGCCGAGGAGGAGGCCGCGCGGACCGAGCACAAGCGGGGCCGGTGGATCGCCCAGGAGGTAGCCTGGCTCCGGCGCGGACCCGAGGCCCGGCGCACCAAGAGCCGGGCGCGCATCGAGCGGGCCCGCCGGCTCATGGCCGAGCCGCGCTTCCGTCGCCCCCGCGTCCCCGAGCTGCAGCTGGCCGAGGCGCCGCGGCTGGGCCACACCGTCCTCGAGGCGCGCGACGTCGCCTTCGGCTGGCCGGGCCGGGAGGTGTTCCGGGACGTCTCGCTCATCGTCCAGTCCAGTGACCGGGTGGGCATCGTCGGGCCGAACGGGGCGGGAAAGACGACGCTCCTGCGCGTGCTCCTCGGCGAGCTCGCGCCCAGCAGCGGCACGGTCGTCCGGGGGCGCACCGTCCGGGTGGCGCACTTCGACCAGGGGCGGGAGTCGCTGGATCCGGAGCAGACGGTCTACGAGGCGGCGTCGGGCGAGGAGCACGTCGAGCTGGGCGGAAGGACCATCGCGTTGCGCGACTACCTCGACGACCTGCTCTTCCCCGTCCCGATGCAGCGGATGAAGGTGGCCGCGCTGTCCGGTGGCGAGCGGAACCGTCTGCTCCTCGCCCGGCTGTTCCTCCAGGGCGCGAACGTCCTGGTCCTCGACGAGCCCACCAACGACCTCGATTTACCGACCTTGAACGTCCTGGAGCGCCTGCTGCTCGGATTCGGCGGCGCGGTGCTACTGGTGACACACGACCGCTACTTTCTCGACAAGGTCGCGACGCGGATCCTCGCGGTCGAGGGAGACGGGAAGGTGGTCGCCTGGCCGGGGAACTTCACCACCTACCGCACGCTCCGGGGCCAGGTCGCCCCAGCCGCGCCATCCGAGGGCAAGCCCGCACCGCCCTCTCCAGCGCCGGCGCCGGTGGAGCAGGCGCGGCCCAGGCGTCTCGGGTACCAGGCCCGGCGGGAGCTGGACGGCATGGAGGCGGCAATCGAGGCGGCCGAGAGCCGGCGCGAAGCCGCCGAGGCGGAGCTGCTCCGCCCCGAGGTCTACTCTGACGGACGCCGCGCCGCGGAGGCACAGGCTGCGCTCGCCGCGGCCACGGCCGAGGTGGACCGGCTGTACGCGCGCTGGGCGGAACTGACCTCGGTCGGGTGACTGCCCCTCGGCCGGGGGCGCCCG
>DASXGF010000125.1:0-16200 GCA_036489275.1 Myxococcaceae bacterium
CGGCGACATCGCGGCGCCGGAGAAGGCAACCGTCATCGACGCCGGCGGGCGGGTGCTAATGCCAGGCCTCATCGATGCCCACTGGCACGCGATGCTCGTGCGTCCCACACCAGCGTCCGCGCTGAGTGCGGACGTCGGCTACCTCAACTTCGTGGGCGGCGCCGAGGCGACGGACACGCTGTTGCGGGGGTTCACCACCGTTCGCGACATGGGCGGGCCGACGTTCGGCCTCAAGCAAGCCATCGACGAGGGTCTCGTCGCCGGCCCGCGCATCTTTCCGTCGGGCGCCGTCATCACCATCACCGGCGGTAATGGAGACTTCCGTCAGCTGTTCGAGCTGCCGCGCATCCTCGGAGGACCGCCGTCCCGAATGGAGGCCCTCGGCGCAAGCATGGTGGCCGACAGTCCCGACGAGGTGCGCGTCCGGGCGCGTGAACAGCTGATGCTTGGCGCTTCACAGATCAAGCTGACGGCAGGCGGCGGCGTCGCCTCGCCCCACAGTCCCCTCGACGTATCGACCTTCACCGAGCCGGAATTGCGCGCTGCCGTGGAAGCTGCCGAGAACTGGGGAACGTACGTCACCGTCCACGCCTATACGCCGGCTGCAATCAAGCGCGCCATCGCCGCCGGCGTGAAGTGCATCGAGCACGGCCACCTGATGGACGAAGCCACCGCCAAGCTCATCGCGGAGCGGGGGATCTGGCTCAGCACTCAGCCATTCCCCGAGGAACTGGGGAATGCATTTCCGCGCGGTTCGAGCGAGTGGGAGAAATTCCAGCAGGTGCTCGCCGGGACGAACACGGTCTACGGGCTCGCCAAGAAGTACAAGCTCAAGACGGCGTTTGGCACCGATATCCTGTTCTCGGCGGCGCTGGCGAAGCAGCAGGGCGCCTTGCTCGCCAAGCTCACCCGCTGGTTCACCCCGGCGCAGGCGCTGGTCATGGCCACGCGAACCAACGCCGAGTTGCTCGCGATGTCCGGAAAGCGCAGCCCCTACGCCGGCAAGCTGGGTGTCGTGGAGGAAGGCGCGCTGGCCGATCTACTTCTCGTCGACGGCAACCCGCTCGCAGACATCCAGCTCATCGCGGATCCAGGCAAGAACTTCCTCGTCATCATGAAGGACGGGAAGATCTACAAGAACACGCTCTCTCATTAGCGGAGCGCTCGCGCAGGTGGTGCGTCCTCGCCGGCCCCGGTACGCACCCTCTGCGGGCGCGACCGTCCTCGTCAGGCGTCAGCGTGCGCGTCGATCCGGCGGGTCGACCGAGGCGCGACCTGGATCTCCGGCGCACGCTGCGCCACGACGCCGTCGACGAACTCCACCGCGCACCGGTCCACCGCGGCCCAGTCGGTGTATTCGTAGTCACGCGATGTGTCGGTGTCCCCGCCCTCCCTGCTCGCGATCCGGCGCATCACGAACCTCCGAGTGCAACAACCGATCCGCCGAGCGGCCGGTGGCCGCGTGCCTTGACGGGCGCATCCAGTGCGCTACTCCCAGGAGTGGCTGGGCGGCTCTGCCTCGACCCGAGGGCTGTGGCTCCGTCGCCGTGCTCCCCGGGGAGGGCCGATGGGGAACAGGAACCATTACCTCGTCCTGGGCGTGGATCCGCGCGAATCCACGCACGGGATCCGCAGCGCGTTCCGCGAGCTCGTCCACCACTACCACCCCGACCGCGCCGGCGCTCGGGCGATGCCCTTCTTCCGGGACATCGTCGAGGCCTACCGGGTCCTCTCCACGCCGGAGCGCCGCGCCTCCTACGACGCCGGGCTCCACGCCGCGAGGACCCGCGGGACCGGCGTCTCACCGCCCTGGCCGCCGCCCGAGACGCTCTCGCCGGTTCCGGTCTCGCTCTTGCGCGACTTCGCCGTGAGCCGGCCGGGCATCGACGAGGTGGCCAGCCGCTTCCGGCAGAGCTTCAGCCACCCGGATCGGCCGAAGTCGCAGCGACCCGAGGCCCTCCGACTCGAGATCCTCGTCCCGCCGGACCGGGCCGCGCGGGGCGGGCTGCTCGAGCTGACCGTGCCGGTCTTCTACCCCTGCTGCTCGTGCCACGGCTCGGGCGCCATCGGACCGTTCTCCTGCCGCCGCTGCAGCGGGAACGGGATGGAGGAGCACGAGGAGCTGGTGCAGCTCTCGGTCCCCGGGCGGCTCCGGGACGGCTCGGTCTTCGCGATGCCACTGCGCGCGCTCGGCATCCACGGCCTCTTCCTCGAGCTCAGCTTCCGGGTAGGTGGTCTCCGGGACCTCCGGGACTGACCGCCCGGTCGGCCGAGGCACGGGTCGCGCCCCTCCGGTCCCCGGTCCGCGCGCTCTTGTAGTAGGACCGTTCATCGCATGGACGTGAAGCCGCTCAACCCTTCCGCGCCCGGGCGCGGACGCGCCTCGCCGACTGCCGACGGGCGTCCCCCGGTCGCCGCGACGGCCCCCCAGCCGTTCGTCTACCCGCTCGAGCACGAGTTCCGCGAGCCGGACTGGACCCGCATTCCCGGGTACCGCACGGCGTCCCGGGCGGACTGGGAGAGCGCGCTCTGGCAGCGGAAGCGCACCGTCAAGAACCTCCGCGAGCTGAAGGAGACGCTCGGCGGGCTCGTCCCCGACACGCTGCTCGCCAGCATCGAGCGCGACCAGCGCGAGCGGGCGACGATGTCGATCCTCCTGCCGCCGCAGATGATCAACACCATGGACCTGGACGACCTGTGGCACTGCCCGGTCCGCAGGTACATGCTCCCCGCCTTCGACGACCGCCGGACCGACTGGCCGAACCACCCACGCGCCAGCCGCGACAGCCTCCACGAGTCGGACATGTGGGTCGTGGAGGGGCTCACCCACCGCTACCCGACCAAGGTGCTGGCGGAGATGCTCTCCACCTGTCCCCAGTACTGCGGCCACTGCACCCGCATGGACCTGGTGGGCAACGACGTGCCCCAGGTCGAGAAGCACCGCTTCGCGCTGCCCCAGCCCGAGCGGTACGAGAAGATCCTCGAGTACCTCCGCCGGACGCCGGGCGTCCGCGATGTGGTCGTCTCAGGTGGCGACGTCGCCAACCTCCCCATCCAGACGCTGGAGGGCTTCGTCTCCCAGCTGCTGGACATCGAGAACATCCGCGACATCCGGCTGGCGTCGAAGGGCTTCATGGGCCTGCCGCAGCACTTCCTCCAGCCCAAGGTCCTGGAGGGGCTCGCCCGGCTGGCGAAGAAGGCCTTCGAGCGCGGCGTGCAGCTCGCGCTCCACACCCACGTGAACCACGCGCGGCAGCTGACGCCGCTGGTGCAGAAGGCGGCCGACGCGCTCCTGAACGCCGGCTTCCGCGACATCCGGAACCAGGGCGTGCTGCTCCGGGGCGTGAACGCGACGACGAAGGATCTACTGGAGCTGTGCTTCACGCTCCAGGACCACGCGCACATCCTCCCGTACTACTTCTACATGTGCGACATCATCCCGAACTCCGAGCACTGGCGGACCAGCGTGGCGGAGGCGCAGCAGCTCCAGCACGACATCATGGGCTACCTGCCCGGATTCGCGACGCCGCGCATCGTCTGCGACGTGCCCTTCGTCGGGAAGCGCTGGGTGCACCAGGTGGCCGAGTACGATCGCGAGCACGGCATCTCGTACTGGACCAAGAACTACCGGACCGGCATCGAGCTCGCTGACCCGTACGCGCTGGAGCGGCGGTACGAGTACTTCGACCCGGTCTACACGCTGCCCGAGTCGGGCCAGGATTGGTGGCGCCAGCAGGCGAGAGCCTGAGCCGCCGGAGCGCATCGATGCAGACGGCGGACTGGCGCGGCCTCTTCCCCGGGGCGAGCGACGAGCAGTGGAACGACTGGCGGTGGCAGATGCGCCACTCCATCCGCACGCTGGAGCAGCTGGCGCGCCTGGTGCCGCTGACCGAGGACGAGCGGCTCGGGTGCGAGGAGACGGCCGAGGTGTTCCGCCTGGGCATCTCGCCGTACTACCTCTCGCTCGTGGACCGGGAGCATCCCTTCTGCCCGGTCCGGATGCAGGCGATTCCCGCCCGTGCCGAGGCCCGGGTCCGTCCCGGCGAGCTGAGGGATCCGCTGGGCGAGGATCCGCATCGACCGGTCGCGACCATCGTCCACAAGTACCCGGACCGCGTGCTGTTCCTCGCGCTGGACAGCTGCTCGACGTACTGCCGCCACTGCACGCGGAGGCGCATCACGAAGGGGGGAGAGGCGATCCTCGGCCGGGACGCATGGGCCGAGGGAGTGGCGTACATCCGTGCGCACCCCGAGGTCCGCGACGTGCTGGTCTCGGGCGGCGACCCGCTCCTGCTCGTCGACGAGCGGCTCGATGCGCTGCTCGGCGAGCTCCGGGCCATTCCCCACGTCGAGATGCTTCGGATCGGCACCCGCATCCCGGTGACGCTCCCGATGCGGATGACCGAGGACCTCGCGCGCCTGCTCCGGCGGCACGCGCCGCTGTTCGTCGTCACGCACTTCAACCACCCCAAGGAGTTGACCGCCGAGGCCCGCGCGGCCTGCGAGCGGCTGGTGGACCACGGCGTTCCGGTGGAGAACCAGTCCGTGCTCATGCGCCGGGTCAACTCCGAGGCGCGCATCCTGAAGGAGCTGAACCACGCGTTGCTCCGGGCACGGGTGCGGCCGTACTACCTCCACCAGATGGACGTGGCGGAGGGGCTGGAGCACCTCCGGACTCCTCTCGCCGCCGGCGTGGCGATCCTCGAGCAGCTGCGCGGCCACACCACCGGGCTCGCGGTCCCGCACCTCGCCGTGGATCTGCCGGGCGGGGGAGGGAAGGTGACGCTCCAGCCGGAGTACGTGGTGGAGCGGCGCGGGCACGAGACGGTGTTCAGGAACTACCGGGGTGAGCCATACGTGTACCCGGAGCCCGAGGAGACGGACTGCAGCTGCCCGTACGACGCGGTGTGGATCGCCCGGGACCGGAGCGGCTGAGTTTCCACTCACTCCATCGGGACGCGATTCATCGCCGGCCGCTGGCTAGCCAGATATGTGCCGGGAGAAATCCCCGAGAACTCACGAAATTCGTGGACCAGGTGCGGCTGGTCGCAAAACCCCCCAGCAAGCGCCACGTCTGCCCAGTCCACCCGTGCACTTCCGCCGATCCTTCGCAGGACGCTCTGGAAGCGAGCAAGCCGGCAATAGAGCTTGGGTGTGAACCCGACCTGCTCTCGGAACAGTTGAGCAAAGCGACGGCGGCTCAGGCCCGCTTCCCGCGCCACGTCGAGAACGCTCGGGACTGCGCAGCCGCGAGTCATCTCCCGGAGTGCGTACCGAACGGCTCCATGGAGTTGCCTTCGCTGGTCGATCTGCCGAACCAACGTCTCTTCGAGCACCCGAAACTTCTCGGTCACGGTGCGGGCTGCTCCGAGCCGCTCGCGGAGGTCGCCGGCGCCGCCCCCCCAGACCTGTTCCAGCGGCACGCTTTCGTTGGAGAAGGCAGCAGCGGGTTCGTCGAAGAACGCCCGCGCACCGCCTGGGCGAAAGACGACTCCCATCGCCGACTGGAGCATCGAGGTGTCGATGACCGTGAAGCGGGATCGCAAACCGAGCACCAGGAACCAGCCCACCCGACCCAGCTCGGCCCTCGTGTCGCCCGGGGCTCGCAGCGGAGCGGCTGAAAGGCTCACGACGAGCTGAAACCGTCCATCGGGCAGCACCCTCTCCTGACGACGGATGCCGTCGTATCCGCTGCAGTACCAGAACCGCTCGACGTACGATTCGAGCGCTCCCCGGGGCTGATGGGACCGAACCATCGACCGGACAATTCACCCGCCCGTGGGGGCGATCAAGACCAGTGCCCGGCCCGCCGGCCACCAGGGGGTCACTGCGACGCGACGCCTTCGGCGATGAAGATCCGGCTCTTCGCCGCGCGCTGGCGGATCGGCTTGATCGCCTGGTACGCCGGCGAGTCGTACCAGTCCTGCGCTTGCTTCACGCTGTCGAAGGCGATGACCACGATCCCTCGTGGCGCCTCGCCCTCGAGTGCCTTCGCCGTGCCGGTGCGGACGAGATAGTGAAAGCGACCCTTGAACGGGGCCAGCGTTCCGGGAACCCTGGCACCATAGCTCTGCATTGCCGCGGCGTCGGTGACCTCCACCTCGGCGATGACGTAGCCGGGTGCGGTTCTGGCTGCCTGTACCCCGGATCCGCCGCCGGAAGCGCCGATCACGGCGACTGCCGCCACATGCAAGACGAAGCTCTTGATGGATTCCATGACAGCGATCGTTCCAGACCCCGACTCCCGTCTCTTGTAAGAATGTGACCTGAATCTGGCGTGGGGGCGCCGGAGCATAGATCCTCGGTTCTCCGGATGCGCCCGGCCCTCGTCCTCACGCTCGTCGTCGCGACCGCCGCCCACGCCGCCGAGACCGTCCGCATCGCGATGGGCGAGCACCCGGAGCGCGAGGTCGTCATCCGCGGCAAGGGCCTCCAGCTCGGCGCCGACACCGAGGACGGCCCGTTCGTTCCGTTGAACCGGGACGAGGTCCGCATCCGGCACGTCGGCGACGCGATGGAGGTCGAGGGTACCCGGGTGGACGGCCCGGTCCGCTTCCGGACCTCGGACACCGAGCACCGGCTCCGGGCCGGCAACACCGACGTCCGCGGCGAGGTCGTGGCCCTCCCGAAAGGCAGCAAGGTCCTCCTGGTCAACGTGCTTCCCCTCGAGGACTACGTGGCCGCGGTGCTCGGCGGCGAGATGCCGGTCAGCTTCCCGACCGAGGCGCTCAAGGCCCAGGCCGTCGCCGCGCGCACCTATGCCCTCCAGCGGAAGATCGAGGCCCTCGGCCAGCCGGTCCACCTCGGGAGCAGCGTGCTCGCCCAGGTCTACGGCGGCGTGAACCGGGAGAACCCACGGACGCGTGCCGCCACCGCGGCCACCGTCGGGCAGATCCTCACCTTCCATCTCGCTCCCATCGAGGCCTACTTCCACGCCTCCTGCGAGGGGAACACCGAGACCGGGCTCGATGCCCTCGGCCGGGACCTCCCGTATCTCCAGAGCGTCGCCTGCGAGTGCCGGCCCGGGCCCTCGACGCGGTGGAAGGCCGAGCTCGACGCGGCCACGCTGGAGAAGGCGTTCGGCGGAGGGCGCGGCGAGCTCCGGGTGGCTGCCCGGACCGGCACCGGCCGCGTGCGCCGCCTCGACCTCGGCGGCCGGAGCCTGAGCGGCGTCGAGTTCCGACAGCGCCTCGGCTACGACCGCGTGCGCTCGCTGGCCTTCGACGTGGCGCCGACGCCCGGCGGGGGAGCCCTCCTCACCGGACGGGGTCTCGGCCACGGCGCGGGACTGTCGCAGTGGGGGGCGAAGCAGATGGCCGACGACGGGCAGGACTACCGGGCGATCCTCGCGCACTTCTACCCGGGCACCGAGCTGCAGACGCTCTATTGAGCGGCGCTCAGCGCTTCGGCGGCGTCCAGGCGTTCATCTTCGCCTCCAGGACGTCGAGGGGAAGCGGACCGGACTCGAGCACCGCGTCGTGGAACGCCCGAAGGTCGAACGCCGACCCGAGTCGGCGCTGGGCGTCGTCCCGCATCTTCTTGATGGCGATCTCCCCGACCTTGTAGCCCAGGGCCTGGCCGGGATCGGCGATGTACCGGTCGATCTCCAGCAGCAGGAATCCGCTGGCCCCCGAGCCGCTCCCGAACTGCTCCGTGGCGTATCCGAGCGCGCGCTCCCGGGACCAGCCCTCGTGGTGCAGCCCCGTGTCCAGCACCAGGCGCACCGCGCGGAGCAGCTCGGCGCGGTAGCGTCCCGCCTGCTGGCGGAAATCCCGGTACAACCCCAGCTGCTTTCCGAGCCCCTCGCAGTAGAGCGCCCAGCCCTCCACGTAGGCGTTGTAGAGCGCGAACCGCCGCATCCGCGGCAGCGCCTGGTTCTCGCTGGTGAGCGCCACCTGGAAGTGATGCCCGGGAATCGCCTCATGCAGGAACAGCGACTCGGACGGCCGCGCCGGCCCGCTCCGGAGCCGGCCGGCGTTGACGTAGAACACTCCCGGCCTCGAGCCGTCCGGCGTCGCCGGGACGTACTGGCTCGAGGCGGCGTTCTCCCGGAACTTCTCGATCGGCCGGACCTCGAAGTCTGCCTTCGGGAGCCGGCTGAAGAGCGTGGGCAGCAGCGGCTGGACCGTTTCCTTCATCGCGACGAAGGCGGCGACCAGGGCCTCCTCCGTGGTCACCGTGCCGACGGTATCGGCGTTGAGCGACTCCATGAACTGCTTGCGGGTCCCGTCGAACCGCTCGGAGATCCGCAGCGCCTCGACCTCCCCGTTGATCCGCTGGACCTCATCGAGGCCGAGCTGGTGAATGGCGTGTGGGTCCAGCGACGTCGTCGTCTGTCGGCGGACCTGCGCGGCGTACCGGGCCTTTCCGTCCGGCAGGGCCTCGGCCGCGGTGGTGGTCCGGGCCGCGGGCGCATAGGTCCCCTTCACGAAGTCTACGAGCCGGCGGTAAGTCGGAATGACGGTCCCGCTGATCGCCTCGCGGTACGCCCGGGATAGGCGATCTCGGTCCGCCTGGGAGAACGAATCCGGCATCCGCGCCACCGGGCCCCAGAAGGTGCTGTCCTCGGGACGGGCGACGACCTGCGCCTCGAGCTGGGGCAACAGGCGCAGCACCACCGGCCTCGGCTGGGTGAAGCCCTTGGCGATTCCTTCGCGGGAGCGGGCGATGGCCAGGTCCGTCCACGAGGAGAACGCCCGGATCCGTGCGAGAAAGTTGTCGTAGTCGCGGATGGTGCGGAACGGCTGTATCCCCACGCCCGAGCCGAGGACCGGCATCTGGACGGCGATGGAGTTCAACGAGTCGAGCGGCATCAGGTGGTCGTCCACCGGAAGCCCCTCGAGCGTGGTCGAGGTCTGCTCGTCCAGCACCGCATAGGTCAGCGCGTCCTCGCCGCGCAGCTCGGCGCGGGGGATCGCCGCCAGGCTGGTGCGCGTCCGCTCCGCGACCTGGCGGATCGCCTCGCGCCCGGCGTCGCTCAGGGCGTCCGGAAGCTTGTCGTCGTAACGAGGGTCGCCCACCAGGGTCGCCAGGAGCGGGTCCAGCTTCAGCTGCCCCTCCCAGTACTCGTCGGCCAGGGCGCGGATGCGCGCGGCCGCCTCGGGTGAACCGCCTGGCTGCGGGGTGGCGGCGTCCGAGGTGGCGCTCTGGCCGTGGCTACAGGCGAGCGCGAGCGGGAGCAAGAGGACGGAGAGCAGGGTGGGGGTGCGCACGGATCCGCGGAGGAGAGGACGGCCGCCCGGCGGGCGTCAACGTCGAATCCGTGGGGACCGCCCCCGGATCGGCGGACGGGCCTTGACCCGGTGCGCAGGCCTGCCACACAAGACGTGCTCGGTTTGCCACTCTCCGACTTCGATTTCGAGCTTCCCGACGCCCTCATCGCCCGGGCCCCCCTGGACCGCCGGGACGCCTCGCGGCTGCTGATCCTCGACCGCGCGACGGGTCAGTTCGCCCACCGGACCTTCCTCGACTGGCCGGGGCTGCTCCGGCGCGGCGATCTGGTGGTGCTCAACGACACGCGGGTCATCCCGGCCCGGCTGCTCGGACGGAAGCAGGGGAGTGGCGGACGGGTGGAGCTGCTGCTGGTCCGTCCGGACGCCGACGTCGACGCCGCCGGGGCGCTCTCCGGTCCGTCGGAGGCGCTGAGCTGGGTCTGCCTCGGTCAGGCGAGCAAGGGGCTTCGCCCGGGGACCGTGGTCGACCTCGAGGGAGGGAAGGCATCGGTCGTCGGGGCGCTGGGCGAGGGCGAGCTCCGGGTCCGGTTCGAGGCCGACGGCTCGGTGGGCGCGCTGCTCGAGCGGACGGGCCGGGTCCCGCTTCCGCCCTATGTCGATCGCGAGCCCACGCCCGAGGATCGCCTCCGCTACCAGACGGTCTACGCCCGGACGGACGGCTCGGTCGCCGCGCCCACCGCCGGGCTGCACCTCACCGCGGCCACCCTGGCCGAGCTCGAGGAGCGCGGGGTGGAGCGGTGCTTCGTCACCCTCGACGTCGGGCCGGGGACCTTCCTCCCGGTGCGCGGCGAGGACGAGTCCACCCACCGGATGCACGCCGAGCGATTCCAGATTTCCGCGGAGACCGCCGCCGCCGTGCACCGCGCTCGCGCTGAGCACCGCCGCGTCGTGGCGGTCGGCACCACGGTGGTGCGTACCCTGGAGAGCGCGGCCGAGGGCGGGAGCGTGCGGGCGGGGCCGGGGTCGTCACGGCTCTTCATCCGCCCGCCGTACGAGTTCCAGGTGGTGGATGCGCTGCTCACCAACTTCCACCTCCCGCGCTCGACGCTGCTGATGCTGGTCTCCGCCTTCACCGGGCGACAGGCGGTGCTCGCGGCCTACCGGGCGGCCGTCGCCGAGCGGTACCGCTTCTTCAGCTACGGTGACGCGATGTTCATCGCCGGCGGGGTCCTCGGATGAGCGTCCGCTTCGAGCGGCTCCACGTCGACGCCGGGACCCATGCGCGCCGCGGCCGGCTGCACACGCCGCACGGCACCGTGGAGACGCCGGTGTTCATGCCGGTGGGGACGCAGGCCACAGTGAAGGCAGTGGGCCAGGACGATCTCCAGACGCTGGGCGCGGAGATTCTCCTCGGCAACACCTACCACCTGATGCTCCGGCCGGGAGAGGAGCTGATCGGCGCGCTCGGAGGGCTGCACCGCTTCATGTCCTGGGACCGGGCCATCCTCACCGACTCCGGCGGCTTCCAGGTCTACAGCCTCGCCCAGAACAGGAAGATCACCGAGGAGGGCGCGAGCTTCCAGTCACACCTCGACGGGAGCCGCTGGCTCCTCACCCCCGAGCGCTCGGTGCAGATCCAGGAGACCCTGGGCGCCGACGTCATCATGGCCTTCGACGAGTGCGCGCCGTCGAAGTCCGACCGGCGGTACATGGAGGAGAGCCTCGCCAGAACCACCCGCTGGCTCCAGCGCTGCGCGGCCGCCTGGTCGCGGGGGAGGAGCGCGCTCTTCGGCATCGTCCAGGGTGGGCTGGATCTGGAGCTCCGGCGCCGGCACCTGGCCGAGGTCTGCGCGGTGGAGCTGCCCGGGTACGCGCTCGGCGGGTACTCGGTGGGCGAGCGCCCCGAGGAAATGCATGCCTCGGTCGCCGAGGTCGCGCCCCTGATGCCGGCGGACCGCCCGCGCTACCTGATGGGCGTGGGGACCCCGGTCGACCTCGTCACCGCCGTCTCGGCCGGCATCGACATGTTCGACTGCGTGCTGCCGACGCGTTGCGCGCGCAACGGGCTGCTCTTCACCCACCAGGGGCGCCTGAACCTCCGCAACGCCATCCACGCGCGGGACGAGCGTGCGCCGGATCCGGACTGCGGCTGCTACACCTGCCGGACCCACTCCCGGGCCTACCTCCGCCACCTCTTCGCCGCGGACGAGTTGCTCGCGCTGCGCCTGGCGACGCTGCACAACCTCCACCACTACCTCGGCCTGATGCGCGGGGCGCGCGTGGCCATCGAGGAGGACCGCTTCTCGGCCTACGCCGACGATGTCCGGCGCCGGGAGTCCGGTCGTGCCCCCGCCGGCTGATCCTCCGCGTGCGCGCCAGGGCGCACTCCGGACCCCGGGAACGGACCGTGTCCTGGACTCCGCCAGGAATTCCAGGCGGCTGCCCCCTGTTGAACGCCCGTTCAGAGGGACCATTCTGATCCGGTTCTGATCCACACGCGCTCGCGCCCCCTCGCTCAGCCAGGGAGCGACGCGCCTTGTCGTGAGGTGCACGCTCTTGCTAAGGATGCGCGCCCTCTCACGATTCCCCTGTTTCGAGAGGCCTGACGGAGCCCACCCCCGTGTTCACTCACCAAGTCCTGCTGGCTCAGGCCGGCGGAAGTCCCTCATCGCTCTTCATCTTCATCGCCGGGATGTTCGCGATCATGTACTTCCTCATGATCCGGCCTCAGCAGAAGCAGCTGAAGGAGCACAAGGCGCTCCTCGCCAACCTCAAGAAGGGCGACACGGTGGTGACCCAGGGCGGGATCATCGGCCGCATCTTCCTGGTCGCCGACCGCGAGGTTCAGATCGAGGTCGCGAACAACGTGAAGCTTCGCGTGCTGAAGACCTCCGTGCAGACGGTCCTGAAGGACCCCGCGGAGACGCCGAAGTCCGACGAGGCGAAGACCGAGAAGGAGTCCAAGTAAATGGGTCGTGTCACCTGGGGCCGGTGGGTCATCATCCTCGCCGTCACGCTCGGCTCCATCTGGTATCTCATCCCCACCTACTACTCGTTCTTCGTCCTGCCCAAGGCGCAGCGGAACGACGAGAAGCTCCTCCAAGCCCGCCTTCCGCGCTGGGCGCCGAGCGCCAGGCACCGGCTGAATCTCGGCCTGGACCTGCAGGGCGGCATCCACATGGTGATGCGGGTCGACACGCAGACCGCGCTCCAGAAGCGGGTCGAGCGCCGCGGCCTGCAGATCGTGAACTACCTCCGTGATCAGAAGGTGGAAGGCGTCACCTACACCACCAATCCGGAGAAGCTGGAGCTCACCCTCAAGGCGCCCGACGCGGCGACCCTGGAGAAGGTGGAGAAGGAGCTGAAGGGCTTCGACGACTTCACCCGGGTGAGCCGCACCGCCGACTCGCTCACCTACGCGCTGAAGGACACGCAGGTCTCCCGCTTCCGCGAGGACGCGGTGGACCAGGCGATGCTCGTGATTCGCCGCCGCATCGACAAGTGGGGCGTGGCCGAGGTCGACGTCCGGAAGATGGGGACGGACTCGATCCAGATCTCCCTCCCCGGACAGCAGAACGCCGAGCAGGCCAAGGAGCTCATCGGCACCACCGCGCAGCTCGAGTTCCGGATGGTGGACGACAAGAGCAACTTCTTCAGCCAGCTCGTGGCCAAGCATCCGCCTTCGCCCGACTCGGGGATCCGGCTGGTGCGGCCCAACGGCTACGAGCAGCTGGAGGGCAAGGACCGCGACCAGCTGCTCGCCTTCACCAAGCAGGGTCTGCCGGCGGACCGTCAGGTGCTGCTCCAGTGCGTGACCACCCAGGCCCAGAAGGGGACCTGTGACAGCTACCTCGCTTACGTGGTGGACAAGGCGGTGCCGCTCACCGGCGAGAGCCTGGCCGGCGCAGATGCCAACCGCAGCCAGACCAGCAACGACTTCGAGGTCAACCTCTCCTTCGACACTCAGGGCGGGGTCGAGTTCGGGAAGCTGACCGGGGACAACGTCGGCCGCTACATGGCCATCGTCCTCGACGACAACGTGAACTCCGCGCCGCGGATCAACGAGCGCATCCCGAACGGCCGTGCCCGCATCACGATGGGCCGCACCCTCGGGAAGAGCGACGAGCAGATGTACCAGGAAGCCAAGAACCTCGAGCTGGTCCTCCGCGCCGGTGCGCTGCCGGCCCCGGTGACCACCGGCGAGATCCGTCAGGTGGGGGCGAGCCTGGGCGACGAGCTCATCCGCAAGGGCAGCCTCGCCGCCATCGTCGGGCTGGCGCTGGTGGTGGTCTTCATGGCGGTCTACTACCGGAAGTCCGGGGTGGTCGCCGACGTGGCGCTCATCCTCAACGGCGTGCTGATCCTCGCCGGCCTGGCCCTGTTCAACGCGACACTGACCCTGCCGGGCATCGCCGGGTTCGTGCTCACCCTCGGCATCGCGGTGGACGCCAACGTGTTGATCAACGAGCGGGTCCGCGAGGAGCTGGCCGCGGGGAAGAGCGCCCGGGCCGCCGTGGACCAGGGCTACGACCGGGCGTTCTGGACCATCTTCGACGCCCACGTCACCACGCTGATCGCCGGGGCCATCCTCCTCTCCACCGGGACGGGGCCCGTCCGGGGATTTGCCACCTCGCTGATCATCGGGCTGATCGCCTCGCTCTTCACCTCGATCGTCGTGACCCGCGCGATCACCACCTACTTCGTCCACGGGCGCGGAGCCCGGGTCTCGGTCTGACGATGCAGATCATCAAGCACAAGACGAACATCGACTTCATCGGGAAGCGGAAGCCTGCGCTGTTCATCAGCTCGGTGCTCAACCTCGCCATCCTGGTAGGCATCGCGATCTTCGGATTCAACTTCGGCGTCGACTTCGCGGGCGGCACGGTCGTCGAGTTGAGGTTCGACCACCCCGTCCGCGCCGACGAGGTGCGAGCTCGAGCGGAGAAGGCGGGGCTCCACGACGTCAGCGTCCAGGGCATCGGCAGCTCGAGCGACAACAGCTTCCTCCTCCGGCTCGGTGGCGTGACCCAGCTGACCCCGGAGAGCGCGGTGACCGCGAAGCAGGCGCTCGAGGGCCTGGGAGGCGTCACCAACTTCCACGCCGACGTGCAGAACGGCCTCATCAACTTCCGCTCGGCCCAGAAGGTCGACGCCGAGAAGGTGAAGCAGGCGGTCTCCGGCGCCGGCACCGGGGTCAAGGAGGTCCGGGACCTCGGAGCCGCCCAGGGCGGAGGCGAGGACTACCAGGTGGTGGCCTCGGGCATGGCTGATCGGATCACCGGCGCGATGGCCCAGGGGCTCGCCCAGCCCGACTTCCGGGTGCAGCGGGTGGACTACGTGGGCCCGCAGGTGGGCAACCAGCTGCGGAACAAAGGCATCGCCGCGCTGCTCTACGCGATGCTGGCGATCCTCGTGTACGTGGCGTTCCGCTTCGACTTCAAGTTCGGGCCGGGCGCGCTGGTCGCCATGGTCCACGACGTGATCATGGTCAGCGGCTACTACCTGGTGACTCGCCGCGAGTTCAACCTGACCTCGATCGCGGTGCTCCTCACCATCACCGGCTACTCGATCAACGACACCATCGTCATCTACGACCGGATCCGCGAGGAGATGGCCCGGTACAAGGGCAAGCCGCTTCCGGAGATCATCAACATCGCGGTGAACGACACCCTGTCGCGCACCATCCTCACCTCGGGCGTGACCGCGCTCTCCCTGGTCGGCCTGCTCATCTTCGGGGTCGGGGAGATCTGGGACTTCGCGATGGCGATGCTGGTGGGCATCGTCGTCGGCACGTACTCCAGCGTGTACATCGCGAGCCCTCTGACCATCTGGCTCGACGAGCGCGCCGCGAAGCGGAAGGCCGCCGGCGGGGCGATGAAGGTCCGGGCGGCATAGACGCGGGGGGGGGAGGCCTCGCCGCGGGCCGCCTGATTGGACGCACCGATCGGCCCGGGGAGTGTCCCAGGGGCATGGGACAGGGGAGATCCCCCAGACTCCTCGCCCGCCGGGAGGCTCTCGCCCTGCTCGCGCGTGGCGGGGTCGGAGTGGTGCTGGCCTGCGGGAACGCCCCCGCGAGCCCGGAATGCGCGCTCGCGGCCATCGGAGCGGCGGGCCCAACCTGGCGCGAGCTTGCCCTGCAGCGCTCCGACCTGCGCTGGAACAGCCACGAGGTCGGCGAGGAGCCACGGCCCGGGGTCCACCTCATCCTCACACTCAAGCTCGTGACCCAGAGCACGGACGGTTGCCGCCCGCTGCGGGGCGCACGCGTCGACGTCTGGCACTGCGACGCGCAAGGCGTCTACTCCGGGAGCGAGACTGCCGGCACCGCCGGAGAGGACTACCTCCGCGGATACCAGATCTCCGACGAGTGGGGACGGGTCAGCTTCGTGACCGTGTACCCGGGCTGGTACACGGGTCGCGCCGTGCACGTGCACGCGAAGGTGCGGCTGTGGGATCCCTACGGCGAGGTGAGAACCGACGTGAGCACCCAGCTGTTCTTCGACGACGCGATCAGCGACGCGGTCTTTGCCACCCCGGCCTATGGCGGACGCCCGATGCGTGACACGCGCAACGCCACGGACAGCATCTATCGCGCCGGGACGTCTCCGCTCGTCTCCCTCGGCGGCAGCATCGAGGCGGGGCTCGAAGGGAGCGCAGAGGTCGCGGTCCAGGTGGGGCAGATCCGGCGGTCCTGAGCCGGTCCGCACCGAACGCCCCGGAGGTCAGATCGATCCGGTAGAGATCCTCGTGCGCGGGCCTGGAGCAGGCACGTCCGACCCGCGGTCCTGCCGTGTGCCCGGTCCGATCTCCGCACTGGAGATCTGCCCATGTGCGCGCGGCTGATCCTGCGCGCTCCCGATTCCTGTCGTGCGCGCAGGGACGCTCGACCTGCGCGCTGATCCTGCGTGGGCGCGTGTCGTTCGCTGTCAGACCGCTCCGCTACGAACATTCGCAACGACGGGCGTTTGCACGAGAGGAGCGGTCGGTTGCGCTGGGTCTTTCCGGGCGGAGAACGAGACGTCGAGTC
>DASXGF010000141.1:0-1540 GCA_036489275.1 Myxococcaceae bacterium
GCGAGGGAAGCCTCCACCGTCTCCGCGTCGATCGCATCGACATCTACCAGCTGCACGCCGTGGACTCGGCGGTCCCGATGGAGGATTCGCTGGGGGAACTGATCCGCCTCCGGGGCGAGGGGAAGATCCGCCACATCGGGCTGTCGAACGTGAGCGTCGAGCAGCTGGAGCGCGCCAGGAAGCTGGTGCCCGTCGTCTCGGTGCAGAACCGCTACAACCTCGCGGACCGGGCATCGGAGGATGTGCTGAAAGTCTGCGAGCGGGACGGGCTCGGCTTCCTTCCCTGGTATCCGGTGGGCGCCGGGGATCTGACGCGGCCGGGTGGTGCGGTGGACCGCGTCGCACGGGCGCACGAGGTGACCGCGGCGCAGGTCGCCCTGGCGTGGCTGCTCCTCCACTCGCCGGTGCTGCTCCCGATTCCGGGCACCTCCTCGGTGGCGCACCTGGAGGAGAACGTCGCGGCGGCGGCTCTGGCCCTCGACGACGCGGAGATGCTCCAGCTCGAGCGAGGCTGAGGCCCCGGGCGCACTGCCCCACGTTCGTCACCTCCGTGACGCAGGAAGGACTCAGCCGGCCGGGCCCCCTCACGCGGGGTATCACCTACCCTCCGGCGATCACTGCGCGTTTCGCCCCATCCATGGGTGAACCACGGTAAGGAGCACCTCGCCGATGGCGAAACCCACTCCCGTCCGTGGCCTGGTTGCCGCCACCCCGATGCCCGAGGCAGCGCGCGCGTTGATCGCAGCGCGCCTCGCCGACGTGCGGCGCCACCTTCGAAAGCTCGGCCCGCGCCTCGGGTCCGACGAGGTCCACGACGCGCGCGTGGCCACCCGCCGGCTGCGCGCCGCCCTCGCCCTCTTCGGAGACCAGAAGCGCGTACGCCGTGCCGACAAGGAGGTGAGCGCGCTGCAGGACGCGCTCGGCGACGTCCGGGACGTCCACGTTCAGCTCGACGCCTTCACCGCGCTGGACCAGCAGGCCGACGCGCTGGAACGGACGGCCCTCCGGCACCTGCGCCAGCACCTCGAAGCCCGCCTCCCGGGCAGGACCGAGGCCCTCCGCGTCGCGATTCCCCGGTGGGAGAAGGAGGGGATCCAGGCCCTCGGGCGGCTCGAACCGCTCGAGCCACCGGGCAAGCTCGGGGGCCATCGCCTGCGCGAGAGCCTCATCGGTGACCTGGAGGAGCTCGAGGCGCGCCTGCTCGAGGCGCAGCGGGACCCCTCCGCCAGCCCGATGCACGAGCTGCGCAAGCGGGTGAAGCGCTTCCGCTACTCGCTGGAGCTGCTCGCACCTGCCATGCCGGCGGAGATCGAGGAGATCCTCGGCGCGCTGGTCCCGCTCCAGGATCCGCTCGGGACCCTGCACGACACCGACGTGCGCCTCGAGCTGGTGGACGACCACGGCGACGCGAGCACCCAGGGGACCGACACGCTCCTGCGACGTCTGCGCACCGACCGGGATCGCCAGGCGCAGGACGTGCTCCGCGCGCTCGAGTCCTGGGAGGAGGAGGCGGTCGCCCTCAGGAGTCAGGTGCTGCTGA
>DASXGF010000178.1:0-12997 GCA_036489275.1 Myxococcaceae bacterium
CGTCACCTATCCGCTGCAGATGAACGGCGACTGGACCCTGACGCTCGGGCTCGAGGCGCCGGGGCATGCCCCCGCTCAACTCCGCCTGATGGTCTCCCCACCCCGGAGGGGCTTCAGCCTCGAGAGCGGAGGGGCGCCGGCTGGCGGAGGCGAGTCCGCGGGTGGAGGGAAGGCGCTGGAGGTCTCTCCCTACCGGCAGCAGCTCCTCGGAGTGCGCTTCGCCTCGGTCGCCGAGCGGGAGCTGACGCGGTTACTGCGGGGATTCGGTGTGGTGGACGTCGATGAGCGGCAACTCGCTGACGTGACCTTGAAGTATGAGGCTTATGTCGAGTCGCTTGCGGTCGCCGAGACCGGGCGCGATGTGCGGGCCGGTGAGCCGCTCCTTCGCCTTTACAGCCCGGACCTTCTCTCTGCGGAGGAGGAGTTCCTCGAGGCTGCCCGCCTCGCCGGGGAGCAGGGCGCGTCGGCAGTGCAGACCGCCGCGGCCCGTCGGCTCCGACTCTGGGGCCTCAGTGACTCCGACCTTCAGCGACTCCGGGAGAGCGGGCACTCCGACGGAAGGCTGACCCTGCGTTCCCCCGCAACCGGCGTCGTCCTGCAGAAGGACGTCGTCGTCGGCTCCCGGGTGATGCCTGGAGAGGTGCTGTACCGGATCGGCAACCTCGGGCGGATCTGGGTGCAGGCCCAGTTCTACGAGAGTGAGGCGCCATTCGTCGCCGTGGGTCAACAGACCTCGGTCACGCTTTCGGCCCTTCCCGGCGAGGTCATCCAGGGACGGGTGTCCTTCGTCGCCCCGCGCGTGGACGAGAAGACGCGCACACTCGCCGCCCGCATCGAGATCCCCAATCCGAAGCTGTTGCTGAAGCCAGGGATGTTCGCCGACGTGAGGGTGGAGCGGTCGCTGGGAAAGGTCCTCTCCGTCCCCACCTCGGCGGTGCTGATGTCCGGTGAGCACCGGTACGCCTTCGTCCAGCGTGAGGCGGGTCGGCTGGAACCGGTGGAGGTGCGCACCGGAGCATCGGCCGGCGACTTCATCGAGGTGCGATCGGGTCTCCAGCAAGGAGATCACGTGGTCGTCGGACCGACTTTCCTCCTCGGCAGCGAGGCCCAGCTCCGGGACGCCATGCCCCGCTGGAGCGCACCATGATCACCCGGCTCATCGCCTGGTGCGCATCGCACCGCTGGGTGACCATTCTCGTGGTCGGAGCTCTCACCGCCGCTGGCGTCTGGTCGCTCCGCACCACTCCACTCGACGCGGTTCCGGACCTATCCGAGGTGCAGGTCATCGTCTTCTCGGAGTGGGAAGGACGTTCACCGGACCTGGTGGAGGACCAGGTGACGTACCCGCTGGTGACGACGCTGCTCGGAACGCCTCATGTGAGCAGCGTGCGCGGCCAGTCGATGTTCGGTTACTCCTTCGTGAACGTCATCTTCGACGAGGGGACGGATCTCTACTGGGCCAGGAGCCGGGTACTGGAGTACCTCTCCACCGCGTCTGCCAAGCTCCCCGAGGGAGTCACCCCCCGCATCGGTCCCGACGCCACCGGCGTGGGCTGGGTATTCGAGTACGCCCTCGTCGATCGCAGCGGAGGAACGGACCTGACCGAGCTGCAGGCGCTCCAGGACTGGAACCTGCGCTACGCACTCCAGGCGCTCCCAGGCGTCGCCGAGGTGGCCAGCGTTGGCGGATTCCAGAAGGAGTACCAGGTCGACCTCGATCCGAACCGACTCGCGGCGCTGGGAATCAGGCTCGGCGACGTCATCGACGCGGTTCGCAGGTCGAACAACGACGTTGGCGGACGGGTGCTGGAAGTCTCCGGCACCGAGCACTTCGTCCGCGGCCGGGGCTACGTCCGGCAGGTCGCAGATCTCGAGAATGTGGTCCTCGCCTCTCAGAACGGTACGCCGGTGCGGGTGCGCGACGTGGGCCAGGTGCAGATCGGACCCTCGGAGCGCCGGGGAATCGCCGAGCTCGACGGCAAGGGGCAGACCGTCGGTGGTGTGGTGGTCATGCGCATGGGAGAGAACGCGCTCGACGTCATCGACCGCGTGAAGGCACGCCTCCACGAGCTCGAGCCCACGCTCCCCCCTGGAGTGAAGATCGTCACGACCTACGACCGCTCGGAGCTGATCAAGGCCAGCATCGCCACGTTGCGGCACACCCTGCTCGAGGAGCTCATCGTCGTCGCCCTGGTGATTCTCGTCTTTCTGCTCCACGTCCGCAGCACCATCGTCCCGGTCCTGGTGCTGCCGGTGGCGGTGCTCCTCGCCTTCATCCCCATGCGATGGCTCGGCATCGGGGCGAACATCATGTCCCTGGGGGGAATCGCGATTGCCATCGGAGCGATGGTAGACGCGGCCATCATCGTGGTGGAGAACGTCCACAAGCGCCTCGAGGTCTGGGAGCGCAACGGACGCTCCGGCCCCCGGAATGCAGTGGTGGTCTCCGCGCTCCAGGAGGTCGGCCGGCCGATCTTCTTCTCCTTGCTGGTCATCACCCTGGCCTTCCTTCCAGTCTTCACCCTCGAGGGAACGGAGGGACGGCTGTTCAAACCGCTGGCGTGGACCAAGACCTTCTCCATGGGCTTCGCCGCGCTGCTCTCGGTGACACTGGTCCCGGCGGTGGCCGCGCTCTTCATCCGAGGTCACATCCGGACCGAGGAACAGAACCCCATCTCCCGGGTTCTCCGGCGCGCGTACGACCCGGTCTGTCGCCTCGCGCTCCGCTTCCGCTGGCCAGTGGTCATCGGCGCAGCGGGGATGATCGCCTTGACGATCCCGATCATCGGTCGGCTGGGGAGCGAGTTCATGCCGCCCCTGAACGAGGGAACCATCCTCTACATGCCCACCGCGGTGCCGGGGATGAGCGACACCAGCGCTGGTGACGTGCTCCAGCGGCAGAACGAGCTGCTCCGGACGTTCCCGGAAGTGGAGCGGGTCTTCGGCAAGGCCGGACGGTTCGACAGTCCGACCGACCCCGCCCCGCTGGAGATGTTCGAGACCGTGGTGACGCTCAAGCCGCGGAGCGAGTGGCCGGGAGGTGAGAGCTGGGATGAGCTCATTGCAAAGCTGAACGGGGCCGCTCAGTTCACCGGGATGCCCAACGTGTGGTGGATGCCGATCCAGACCCGGACCGAGATGCTGGCCACCGGCGTACGAAGCCCGCTCGGCATCGAGGTGCTTGGACCGAGCCTGGAGGTCATCGAGGACGTCTCGACCAAGGTCGAGGCCGCGCTCCAGACGGTGCCCGGGACGCGCAGCGCTTTTGCCGAACGGATCGGCGGAGGGCGTTACCTGGACTTCGACATCGATCGGGAGGCCGCTGCGCGGTACGGGCTCCGGGTGGGCGACGTGGAGGACGCGATCGAGACCGCCGTCGGCGGTATGAAGGTCACCCAGACGATCGAGGGCCGCGAGCGTTATCCCGTCCGCATCCGCTACGCCCGGGACTTCCGGAGCAGCGTGGACGACCTCCGTCGAGTCCTGGTCGCGACGCCGTCCGGGGCGCAGATTCCATTGGGGCAGCTCGCCGAGATCCGCTCTCGCAATGGCCCCTCGATGCTGCGCGACGAGGGTGGACGCCTCTACTCGTACGTCTTCGCGGACACTGCTCGTCCGATCGAGGACTATGTTCAGGATGCTCGCCGCGTCGTGGCGGAGACGGTCAAGCTCCCGCCCGGGACGCGCCTGGAATGGGCCGGACAGTACCGGTACCTGGAGCGCGCGAAGTCCCGTCTGGCGCTCGTCGTCCCGATCACCCTGCTGATCATCTTCCTCCTGCTCTACTGGAACGCGGGGAGTGCGACAGAGGCCTTGCTCGTGATGCTCGCGGTCCCTTTCTCGCTCGTCGGGGCCTTCTGGCTGCTCTACCTGCTCGGCTACAACCTCTCGGTCGCGGTCTGGGTGGGAATCATTGCACTGGCAGGCCTCGACGCCGAGACGGGCATTGTCATGCTCCTCTACCTGGATCTCGCCTGGCGAGAGCGGCAGCCGCGCACGCGCGCCGAGGCGTTCGAGGCCATCCGCGCCGGGGCAGTGCAGCGCATCCGTCCCAAGATGATGACGGTGGTGACGATCCTCGTCGGGCTCCTTCCCATCCTCTGGTCCCAGGGTACCGGCGCCGACGTGATGAAGCGCATCGCCGCGCCGATGGTGGGCGGCGTGGTCACCTCGGCGCTGCTCGAGCTCCTGGTCTACCCGGCTCTGTACTCGCTCTGGCGCGGGCGGAGACTGGCGGCGGACGCCGGTCCGGTCTCGGCCTCTCTCGCAACGTCCGAGGGCTGACGAGCACGGCCCAACGTCCGGCGGATGCATCAAGGGCCAGAATCCCGCCGCGGAAACGGCAGAGGTTCCGGCCCTCTTGACCTGAGCGGGAGACGGGGGTCGAACCCGCGACCCTCGGCTTGGGAAGCCGATGCTCTACCACTGAGCTACTCCCGCGAACGACCCAGCCGAGGTACTACGGCCGCTCGCGCCGTTCAAGCCGGTTCAAGTGCCGCATCCGAGCGCCGCCCTCTCGTCCTGGATGTGGCGCTCGAGCTCCCAGGGGACGAAGTCGGCGCACCATCCGTGGTGGTCGCTGGACGCCGCGCCCAGCCGGGCGTGGTGCAGCTCGTGGGGAAGCAGCTCGAAGTGGAGCTGGCTCAGCTCGATCAGCTCCTCGTCGTACCAGGCAAGCCCGGAGTGCCCGCGGGAATCGACGAGCTCCGGCGTCCGGATGCGCACCGTCCAGGTTTCGAGCGCGACCGGCCCCCACCGTTCCTCGTAGGTGCGGCGCCATACCGCCACGAAGCGGCCGGAGTAGGCGCACGGGCTCTCGCCGGCGAACCCTCCCAGCACGCCCTGCTCCACCTCGATGCGCACTCCCTCCACCGTGCAGCGATCGGCGATCGACACCGGCGGCGGCCCGGGGCGCACCGAGCCGGCGCCCACGCCGTCCCCGCACCCGGCCACGCCGAGCCCCACGAGTCCCCACCCGATGCGCGCCGCCCACCCCATCCGCCCGCCTCCCCGACCGCGCGAAGAGGGTCGAGTCGGGCATGGCAGGCGGCAAGCAGGCGCCCCCCGGCGGCCGGCGGCAGTGCTCTCGGCCGGACACATCGACCCGGGTCGAGCACCGTCCGTGGCTACCGTACCGGCCGCATGGCGCGCGTCCTCGTCGGCACCAGCGGCTACCAGTACCGGCACTGGCGGAACGTGCTGTATCCGCCGGGCCTCGGCACCGGGCGGTGGCTCGCGCAGTACGCGAGCGTCTTCGCCACGCTGGAGCTGAACGCCACCTTCTACCGGCTGACCACGGCCAGCGCTGCCGAGCGCTGGCTCCGGACCACGCCGCCGGACTTCGTCTTCGCCGCCAAGGGCAGCCGTTACATCACCCACATGAAGAAGCTGAAGGAGCCCGCCGCGGCGCTGGAACGCTTCTTCGCCCCGCTCGCGCCGCTCCGCCCGAAGCTCGCCGTCGTCCTCTGGCAGCTCCCGCCCCGCTTCGACGTCGACGCCCTCCCCCGCCTCGACGCCTTCCTCGGCGCGCTCCCCCGCGGGGTGCGCCACGCGGTCGAGTTCCGCGAGCCGAGCTGGTACCTGCCCGAGACCTGCGAGGTGCTCGATGCGCACGGCGCCGCGTTCTGCGAGCACGACCTCGTGCCCATCCCCCCGCCACGGACGACCGGAGGCTTCCGGTACCTCCGCTTCCATGGCGCGGGTGCCAGGTACGGGGGGCGGTACGGACCCGCTGCGCTGGCTCCGGTCGCTCGTGACCTCCTCCGCAGTCGCCGCCGCGGGATGGATGCCTACGTCTTCTTCAACAACGACCTCGGCGGCCACGCGATACACGACGCGGTGACGCTCCGGCGCGCGCTCGGGGAAGCGATGTGCCTTGACACCCCCCACCCCGACGGACCAAAGCCCGTGGCTACTCCATGAAGCTGGCGACCCTGCGAGACGGAACCCGGGACGGTGCGCTGGTGGTGGTCCGCCGTGACGGCACCGCCTTCGCCCGCGCGTACGACGTTGCGCGGACGCTGCAGTCGGCGCTCGACGCGTGGGACGCCACCGAGCCCGCGCTGCGCGCCATCTCCGAGCGCCTCGACGCGGGGAAGCTGGACGGCGAGCCGCTCGACATCAGGCAGCTCCACGCTCCGCTCCCCCGTGCCTACGAGTGGGTGGACGGCTCGGCCTACCTCAACCACGTGCGATTGGTCCGGAAGGCGCGCGGCGCCGAGCCGCCGCCGACGCTGGAGTCCGACCCCCTGGTCTACCAGGGCGGCTCGGGCGTGCTCCTCGGGCCCACCGACGATCTGGTGCTGCCCGATCCCGGATGGGGGATGGACTTCGAGTCGGAGATCGTCGTCGTGCTCGGGGACGTCCCGGTGGGGACGCGGGCCGCCGAGGCGGGCAAGTACGTCCGCCTGATCACCCAGTGCAACGACGTGAGCCTCCGCAACCTCATTCCGCCCGAGCTGGCCAAGGGCTTCGGCTTCTTCCAGAGCAAGCCGGCGACGGCCTTCGGCCCGTTCGCGGTGACGCCGGACGAGCTCGGCCCGGCCTGGCGCGACGGCCGCGCCCAGGTGCGGGTGCGCTCCACGCTGAACGGCCGCGTGGTGGGCGAGACCGACGCCGGTCCGGAGATGCACTTCTCCTTCTTCCAGCTCCTGGAGCACGTGGCGAGGACGCGGGGCTTCACCGCGGGCACGCTGCTCGGCAGCGGCACGGTGAGCAACGAGGACCGCGCCCGCGGCATCAGCTGTCTGGCCGAGCGGCGGATGATCGAGACCATCGAGCAGGGCAAGGCCGCGACCCCGTTCATGGCCGTGGGTGACCGGATCGAGATCGAGACCTTCGACGGAGCGGGCCGGAGCCTCTTCGGCCGGATCTCCCAGGCGGTGACGGGATGAAGCTCTACGGCTACTGGCGCAGCGGCTGTACCTGGCGGGTGCGCATCGCGCTCGCGCTCAAGGGCGTGACCTACGAGTACCAGCCGGTCCATCTCCTCAAGGGGGAGCAGCACCAGGAGCCGTTCCGGACCCTCAACCTCCTCGAGTCGGTGCCCTTGCTGGAGTGGCACGAGGGCGACGCCATCCGCCGGCTCGCGCAGAGCCTGGCGATCATCGACTTCCTCGACCAGCGGTTCCCCTCTCCGCCGCTGCTGCCCACCGACCCCTGGCTCCGAGCCCGGGCGCGCCAGCTTGCGGAGATCGTGAACTCGGGGATCCAGCCGTTCCAGACCCCGTTCGTGCTCGGGCGGGTCAAGGCCTTCGGCGGGGATGATCGCGCCTGGGTGGATCTCTTCCACCACCGCGGGCTGACTGCGCTGGAGGAGGAGACCTCGCGGACCGCGGGACGCTTCTCGGTCGGCGATGCGCCGTCGATCGCCGATTGCTGCCTTGTGCCGCAGCTCTACGCGTCGCGTCGCTTCAAGATCGACCTGACCCCCTATCCCACCCTCACCCGCATCGAGGCGGCGTGCGAGGCCCTGCCCGCCTTCCAGGCCGCCCATCCCGATCGCCAGCCGGACGCCGAGTCAGCCTTGCGCTAATTCAGTGCTGCCGCGCTCAACCAGGAACACACACGTCATGGCTCAGAAAGAATCCCTCGGACTCCTCGGAATCGAATCGGCGCACTGGTACGTGCACGACCTGGAGCGAAGTCGCCGCTTCTACACGCAGGGAATGGACTTCAAGGAGATCGGCGGGAGCGATCCCGATCTCACCGCCCGCGGGAAGCAGCAGAGCCTGGTGTTCCAGGCCGGAGACATCGCCCTCGTCGTCAGCCAGGCCGAGGGTGAGGGCGGGCGCGCCCACCGCTGGCTGAAGAAGCACCCGGATGGGGTGGGAACCCTCACCTTCGCGGTGAAGGACGTGGAGAAGACCTTTCAGCTCCTGGACCGGCGCGGCGCGACCCTGATGGAGGACATCCAGACGGCCAAGGACGGCCGCGGTGGGACGCTGCGGTGGTTCTCGATCACCACGCCGTTCGGAGACTCCACCTTCCGGTTCGCCCAGCGCGACGGGTACCGGCCGCTGTTCCCGGGGATGATCTTCCACGAGAAGCCCACCGGTGGTCAGAACCGCTTCGGCTTCAACCGGATCGACCACGTCACGTCCAACTTCCGGACCCTGATGCCGGCGATCATGTGGATGGAGAACGTGATGGGGCTCGAGCCGTTCTGGAAGATCGAGTTCCACACCGACGACCCGAAGGACAAGCTGGAGAAGGGCTCGGGCCTGCGCTCCACTGTGATGTGGGATCCGGAGTCGAGCGTGAAGTTCGCCAACAACGAGCCCGCCCGCCCCAACTTCAAGGCCTCGCAGATCAACATCTTCGTCGAGGACAACCGCGGCGAGGGCATCCAGCACCTGGCCCTGGGGGTGGAGTCGATCATCCCCGCGGTCGAGGGCATGCGGAAGACCCGTGCGGTCGCGTTCATGGAGACCCCGGACAGCTACTACGACCAGCTCGGGAAGCGGCTGGAGGTGTTCGGCATCGGCCGCATCGACGAGAACCCGGACGATCTCCGCCGGCTGCGGATCCTGATCGACGGGAACAAGGAGCATAGCTACCTGCTCCAGATCTTCATGAAGGACGCCGCGAGCCTCTACGGTGAGCGGGAGGCCGGCCCCTTCTTCTACGAGGTCATCCAGCGCAAGGGTGACAAGGGCTTCGGCGCAGGGAACTTCCGCTCGCTGTTCGAGAGCATCGAGCGCGACCAGAAGGCCGCGGGCCGGGTCTAGGAGTCGAGGCGATGATCGAGCGGCTGCAGTTCGGAACGGTCCCCAGGAAGCACCACATCCAGCTCCGGCTGCCGGGCGGCGAGCTGGCCTTCGAGGAGTGCTTCACCCAGGAGGGCTTCGAGGGCCCCTACACCATCGGCTACCACCAGCGAGCCCCGCACACCCAGCGTCTCTCCGAGGCGAAGCATGGGTGGGCGCGCGCGGTGGACGCCACCGAGGGCCGCCGCCTGGCGAAGCGCCACTACAAGACACAGGACATGAAGCGGACCGGCGGCGCCCCGGTGAACGCGCGGACGCCGTTGCTCTTCAACGCCGACGTGACGCTGGGGATGGTGTTCCCCGACAAGCCGGACCCGGTCTACGTCAGCAACGCCGACGCGGACGAGCTCTTCTGGGTCCAGCAGGGGGGCGGAACGCTCCGGACTGCGCTCGGCGACGTGAAGTTCACCGCGGACGACTACCTGTTCGTCCCCCGCGGGCTGCTGCACCGGATCATCCCCGACTCCGGGCCGCAGAGCTGGGTGTGGATGGAGCTCAACGGCGGGCTCCACCTGCCGCGGCAATGGCGGAACGAGGTGGGCCAGCTGCGGATGGACGCGCCCTACAGCCACCGCGACTTCAAGCACCCCGAGTTCAAGGGGCCGATGGACGAGGACATCCGGGACCTGGTGGTGAAGAAGAATCAGGCATTCCACGGTTTCCGCTACCGACACTCGCCGCTGGACATCGTCGGCTGGGACGGGACGGTCTATCCCTGGGCGTTCCCCATCCTGAACTTCCAGCCGCGGGCGGGCCTGGTGCACTTGCCGCCTACCTGGCACGGGACCTTCGCCGCACGCGGGGCGCTCGTCTGCAGCTTCGTGCCGCGCGTGGTCGACTTCCACCCCGAGGCCATTCCCTGCCCCTATCCACACGCGTCGATCGACTGTGACGAGTACATCTTCTACGCGCGCGGGAACTTCACCAGCCGGCGCGGCGTCGGGCCGGGGAGCGTGAGTCACCACCCGGCCGGCGTGCAGCACGGGCCGCACCCGGGAGCGTACGAGGGCAGCATCGGACACAGCCGGACCGACGAGCTCGCGGTGATGCTCGACACGGCGCTGCCGCTGAAGACGACGGCGGCGGCCCTCGCCGTCGAGGACCCCGGCTACCAGGACAGCTTCGTCCCGCCGGGCGACTGAGGCTGGGACCGGGTTCGGTGACCGGTTCGGGAGTGGAAGCCGCTTCCACGTCCAGAAGCGGTCGGCCGCGCCCGACCTGCTGCGGCGCACCCAGCGATCGGGCGTTTCCGAAACCGAGACGTCACCGCGACCACGCCCACGGACATCTCAAGGATCAGCCGAGTCTCCCCGGAGCGCCCGTGGTCGCGCAGGCCGGTCGGCGCGAGCACATCACGGCGGGGTCCGGTCTTGACCGCGTCCCCTGGAGGCCGTGCGCCGGGAGGTACGCCATGCGCGACGACGACGATCTGCCCTGCTTTCGAGGTGACCAGTAAGCGGAGGAAGGGGATACCCCTCCGAGACGCAGGTTGGCCGAGGCGACCGCGTCGTCCACGGCGACAAGGAGCTCCTCGAGAAGCTCGGCCGCAATGACCTCTGCCCTGCGGCTCCGCGAGGGCAGCAAGCGCCATCACTACCGGCGCCATCGATAGTCGGCCGTGGCCTGTCGACCATTTCGGCCCGCCGGAAGACGTCGACGCCTTGACCTGAACACCCGTTCACATCCAGCATCGGCGGCATGAAGCCGCAGGCCTGGTCGAATCCGCCGAACCCCTTCTCGCCGAACGCGCTCGAGTACCTCGAGGAGGACCACCCCCGCGCCGCCGTCCACGTCTGGGACGACACGACGAAGGGCATCCTCGCCACCAACGACAGCCCCGACGTCGGCTTCAACTTCAGCGTCAATCCGTACCGCGGCTGCATGCACGCCTGCGCCTACTGCTACGCGCGTCCCGGCCACGAGTACCTCGGCTTCGGCGCCGGGACCGACTTCGACACCCAGATCGTCGTGAAGCGCCGCGCTCCGGAGCTGCTTCGCGATGCGTTCTGGAAGCCCTCCTGGAAGGGCGAGCTGGTGGTCTTCAGCGGAGTGACCGACTGCTACCAGCCGCTGGAGGCCTCGCTCCGGCTCACCCGCGGCTGCCTGGAAGTCTGCGCCGAGTTCCGGAACCCGGTCGGCATCATCACCAAGTCCCCGATCATCGAGCGTGACGTGGACGTCCTGCAGCAGCTCGCCCGCGACGCGAGCCTGAGCGTCGCGATCAGCCTGCCCTTCCACGACGCCGATCTCGCCCGCGCCATCGAGCCCGGCGTCGCCACGCCCAGGCGCCGGCTCCAGGTCATCGAGCGCCTCGCTTCCGCGGGGATCCGGGTCGGGGTGAGCATCGCCCCGGTCATCCCCGGTCTCGACGAGGGCGTCTCGCGCGTCCTGGCCGACGCAGCGAGCGCCGGAGCCCACTTCGCCGGCTACGTGCTGCTGCGTCTTCCCGGCTCGGTCCGGCCGGTCTTCGAGCAACGCCTCCGCGAGGCGCTCCCGCTGCGCGCGGAGAAGGTCCTCCATCGAATCCAGGAGACTCGCGGCGGGAAGATGTACGACTCGACCTGGGGGCTCCGGCAGCGTGGCGAGGGACAGTACGCCGACGCCATCGCCGCCCTCTTCGCCGCCCAGGCCCGGAAGGTCGGCCTCGAGCCCCGCTGGCCGGACGAGACCAGGCCGGACACCTTCCGGCGTCCGGAGCGAGCCGGAGACCAGCTCGCTCTCCTCTAGCCCCGGTCAGGGCGCCGGCACGGGCCGGGCATTGCCTCCGTCGAGGAGGAACCTCCAGCTGCCGTCCGGCTGACGTGCCCAGATGGTGATGTACTTGCTGTAGGAGTCGATCGCGATCGACCCGTCCGGGTTGCGGAGCACGTATTCGCTGTTCCCGGTCGACCAGGCGAGATCTCCGCTGAACGTCGAGCCGGAGATCGTCGGGGTCCAGGAGAGTGTCTCCACCGGAGTCCACCCCGCCCAGGCGATGCCGATCACCTCGTCTTCTCCCCAGTAGACCGGGCCGGCGACGCTCGACCCATCCGTGGCCACGTACGCGGTGAAGGCCACGGTGTAGCCCTGGGCGACGGAGAGATCCGCGAAGTTCCGGTCCACCAGCAGCGCCGAGGCGGCGTTCCAGCGCCGCGGCGCCCAGCGCGGGGTCCCCCGGTCGCCCGGCTCGAACAGCGCCAGGCCTGGCGGCGGATCCGTCGGCTGGATCGTGCTGTAGTTCCACATCGTCGCCTCGACCCGCCAGTGGATCCCGTCGCGCCGCCACGCGGTGATGTAGAGCGTGTAGCGCGAGAGCACCGACCCGTCCGCCTGTCGGAGCTGCGCCGTCCCGCGGCCAAAGGTGTAGCCGATGAAGCCGTCGTGCGAGACGTTGCCCGTGTAAGTCGACCGGTCGAAGGTCGCCGTGGTCGGAGTGGGGATCGCCGCCCGGAGCGCGGCCTCCGCCGCCTTGCGGCCCTGGGCGATGTCCTCTCCCGGGACGTTCACCACCGCGTCATGGGTGATGGAGTCGAGCAGCGCACTCACCATTCCCGCCTTGCGGATGCGGTCGTTCAACGCGGCGTCCGCGGCGAGCAGCGACGCCCGGAGGCGTTCGGCCGTGCCCGCTCTGCAGCTCTGGCGGACGTCGTCGAACGAAAGGTCGTCGTCGGTGGGAGGGCTCGCGCGCGAGACGCTCGCCACGACGAGCAGACACAGCGGAGGGATCTGGAGGATGCAACGCATGGGCAGCTCCGTTTCGCCGCCCGCACGTGCGCGGACCGGCGAACGCGGTTCTCGCGCGGAGCACGCGTGCGATGGGGTGCTTCTCCGGCGAGCGGTCCGCTGCTGCGGTCCTCCGGCACGCCGCGCCGGTGAGGCGGCCTGGCCTCGCAGCGAAGCGGCGCTCACCGGCCAGAGACATTCCGGCGTCTGCGGAGCCCGGGGACGTCGACGTACTCCACGACCGCGCCGACCTCGGGGGCCGCGTGGAACCCCCAGTCGTTCAGGGCTCCGAGCAGCGGGCGGAGCGAGTCGGCCCGGCGCGTCAGCCGGTAGGTGGCCGGCGAGCCGCGGCGCCCCACCTTGGCGCGCGAGACGAGCCCCTGCTCCTCCAGGTCCCGCAGTCGCTGGGAGAGCATCTTGTCGCTGAGGCGCGGGATCGCTGCGCGCAGCTCGCCGTACCGCATCGGGCCCTCTTTCAGGTGGGCCAGGATGACCGGCTTCCACTTCCCCTGAAGGATCTCGAGGGT
>DASXGF010000248.1:0-10029 GCA_036489275.1 Myxococcaceae bacterium
CTGGGTGCTCAAGGCACTCGGCGTCACCGGGCTCATCTGGGATCTGCGTCAACCTCCCGCCCGGGTCCTGACGGATGGACCCGCCCGGGACCCACGCCTGGCGGAGGTCGCCCGATGAGCTGGGCCCAGGCGATGCGCCGGCACAGGCTCGAGTGGCTGTACGGCGGTGCGCTCGACGCGAAGGAGGACATCCTCGGCTTCTACCGGAAGTGCGAGCAGCGGGGCGGGATGGTGAAGACGCACATCTGGCGGCTACCGCTCTACGTCGTCACGGATCCGGAGATGATCGAAGAGGTGCTGATCCGGAAGCATCGCTGCTTCATCAAGTCCGGCGCGCTCCGCTCGAGCAAGCGCGCCTTCGGACAGGGCCTGCTCACCTCGGACAAGGACCTCTGGCTCCACCAGCGGAAGAGCCTTCAGCCGGCGTTCCACGCCGACCGCCTCCAGCGTTACCGGCAGATGATGGAGCAGGCCTGCGGACGGATGCTCGACACCTACCGCGATGGGGAAACGCGCAACGTCCACCGGGACATGACCGACCTCTGCTTCGAGGTCCTGGCAAGGTCCCTGTTCGGGGAGGAGCTTGCGGAGGCCCGGGAGCTCGTGGCTGCCACCGCGGAAGCACTGCATGCCTTCCACCACCTCCATTCGCAGTGGATCGGTGCCGCCGGCGGGTTGGTGTTTGCCAGCATCCGGGCGATCGCCACCGCGCTGGGGCGGCCGGATTTCGTGGTCGACCCATCGCTCCTCCCTACGTCCTACTCCCGCCAGTTCCGCGATGCGGTCGACGCACTCGATGCCTTCGTGGCCGCCCTGGTGGCTCGCAAACGGAAGGAGCCGCCGGGCGACGACTTCCTCTCCCTTCTCCTCGGGGCCCGCGACGCCGACGGCAATCCCCTGCCGGATCAGCAGATCCGCGACGAGATCGTCACCATGTTCCTGGCCGGGCACGAGACCGCCGCGAGTTCGCTGACCTGGACGCTGTCCCTGCTCGCCCGGCACCCGACGGTGGCGCAGATGCTGGCCACCCAGGTCGACCAGGGCGGAGGAGAGGGGCTGCTCGAGCAGATCACCCGCGAGGGCCTTCGCCTCTACCCGCCGGCGTACCGGATCAGCCGCACCGCCGTCACTGGCTGTGAGATCGGTGGGGAGCGGGTGAAGCCTGGGGTGGAGGTGATGATTCCCCAGTACGCCGTGCAGCGCTCGCCCCGGTACTTCGAGTCACCCGACACCTTCCGGCCGGAGCGGTGGACCCGGGAGTTCATCGAGCATCTCCCGAAGTTCGCCTATTTCCCGTTCGGTGGCGGCCCGCGCACGTGCATCGGCAGCGCCTTCTCGAACATCGAGTCCTCGGTGGTGCTCCGGGCATTCGCCCGGCGCTTCACCCTCCACGTTTCGTCGGACGTGGAACCCCGTCCGTACCTCGGGGTGACCCTCCTCCCCGAGGGCAATGCGATGCCGCTGCGGGTCCAGCAACGCAAGCTCCGCCTCGTGCCGTCCCCCCAGGCCGAGTCTCAGCCACAGCGATCGCCGGGACGGTGCCCATTCCATCAGGCCGGTTGACCTCAGAGGCCGACCGGGACGGGCTGGCGCGCAAACGGCCACGCCTCTTGGGAAGGCGGGACGGCCACCTGCCTTCGTCGAAGCCGGAAGCAGTTGGGAGGCCGTCGCGAGCGGCCCTTCTCACTCGGACGCCTCCGCCTGGCTTCTAGTGATGCCCGTGCCCGGCGTGTCCTTCGCGGACGGGGGGGTGCGACGGTGCCCGGGCGAGTTCGTGGGGCGCCACGTAGTGCCCGCGCGGCGCCGTCCACCTGCCGCCCACCCAGTACCCGTGGGGCCCCCAGGACGCGTACTTCGGAGCGAATCCGTACCATCGCCCGAAGCCCCGGCCCCACCAGACGAAGCGCGCGGTGCCGAAGGCGAAGTACGGGCGCGGCCCGAGCCCCCAGACCCACGGAGCGGCGATCCAGACCCAGCCCGCCGACGGGTAATACACGTACATCTCGGGTGCTGCCCCGTTGGTCGGCACGTAGGTGTCGGCCGCGTCGTACGGCATCCAGACCCAGCCGTACTGCCCGGTATAGACCCACTGGCCGGAGTCGGATTGCTGGGGCCCGACGGGTTCAGCTTCAGCGGAGACCTCACCCGGCATCTGCTGCGCGTTCGGAGGCGGTGGCGTGGGCGGCGGCGGCGGCGGAGTCCCCATGGGTGCCGCGGTCGGTGGCGGTCCCTGATCAGCCGGCGGGGTCTGCGCCAGCACGAGGAGGGGCGCGCAGATCAGGAATGGGATGAGCTGCGTCGAACGCGTCATGGAATCTCCTTGAACTGCGGAGTCAGACGATAAGTCCCACGCCCGACGCTGCAGCCACCCGATCGACGGTTCCGACTGCCGACCCTCGAGGCTAGTTGCAGACCCACGGCGCGTAGTTCGGGTACGCGCCAGATGCAGCTGATCCGATGCGGTGGACACTTTCCGAGAGGTGGGACGGTGTCCAGCGCGGCCGTGGAGAGGAAGCCGCGTAGAGCGCGGAAGAGCTTCACCGACGAGTTCACGGCGGGCGCAGTCGAGCGTGCTCGAGCGCGGGAAAACCATCCCCCAAGTGGCTCGAGATGTGGATCTCACCGAGTCGGCGCTCAGGGGCTGCGTGGAGCAGGCCCCAGCCGACGCCGGCAATCCCGGGGCGCCGCTCGAAGGCTTCTTCGGAGTCGAATTCTTCCCGGCTTCAAGCTGCCGCTCTGTACCGGCGCCGCGCTGGTGACTCTGACGACGGGAATCGGTCTTGTTCGCTGACCTGCACGCCGACGTCTGCTGAGCGCGAGTCCGGGTGCCTGGTCCTGCCGTCCACCATCACCACCACCGGGCCGGCGATCACCACGAAGCCGAGGGTGAGCCATCCGGCGAGCACGCCCCCGGCGACCAGCACCCCCGCGACCGCGGCGGCCAGCAGCAGGAGCACGAGCGCGACCCGGAGAAGCGGCGCCGCGGTGGCGACCTCGACTGGCTCGGACGAGAGGTTCATAGACGCTCCATTCGATGCGGCAGGCCGCCGGCAGTTGCTCACGAGGGTCGGGTCGGGTCGGGGCCCGGCGTCGAGCCAGGATCATCACGGGGTTGGGTTACGCTGCACTCCCCGTTCGGCGGGTGGCTCGGGCGGCCAGTGGGTTTGGCCCCGGGCAGCTCGCTCGGTGTCCGGTAGTCGCGGCAGAGTGCTCGGCACTGAGCGGTGGAGCGACGCTCAGTGAACGTCGCCGAGCACCACGAATCGTGTGGAACCGGTGAGATGCAGAGCAGGTCACCAGCCCCAGCTCCCAGGATGCGCCCGTCCTCGAAGGCCGCCGGGTCGTCGCGCGGTGAGGACGAGTCCTAACGAGGGCAGGACGGCCACTCGCCTCCGTCGAAGCCCGAGTCGGTCGGGAGGCCGTCAGAAGCAGCCTTTCCCTGGTCGGCGTCATTCGCCTCGGCCGCCCTCGCATCCCCTGGAGCGTTTGCCTCAAAGGCAAGGGGCACTGCCCCCGCCGGCCTGACGCCGGAAGCTCTCTCGCTCCGTATGGCCTTCCAAACGCAGCGGCTTCGAGAGCCGCCGCAGGCCGTCCAGCCTCGCCCGGCGCTTCACCCTCCACGTTTCGCCGGACGTGGAACCCCGTCCTTACCTCGGGGTGACCCTCCTCCCCGAGGGCTATGCGATGCCGCTGCGGGTCCTGCAACGGAAGCTCCGCCTCGTGCCGTCCTCCCAGGCCGAGTCTCAGACGAAGCGAGCGCCCGGACGGTGCCCTCTGAAAGTGGAGCAACAGCGGCGAAGGCGGAAAGCCCGCTCCCGAAGGACTACACGACCGACCTCACGCGCTGGGACCCCACCCTCCACACATCAATGCGGCACCAGAGCGAGCACGCCTACGACGAGGCCGAGGACCGCGGCTGGGTCCAGTACCCGAAGCTGTTCCGCCGCATCGTGAAGTTCCACACCGAGGACCGAAGTCGAAGTCGCTCCCTCCGGGATTTTCTGCAGGGGGACAGCCAGCGCGACCGCGTCTTTCTGACCGGCGAATTCCTCGAGCACGGACCCTCGGCGCCGACGCACTCGCTTGCGAGCTTCATCGACGGTCGCGACCGCTTTCTTGCGGCGCCGTCCGCGCTCATCTTCCGGGAGGCGGCCTCGACGCTGTATGGGGACGGCGGGCAACGCGTCCTCGAGTGGTGACGGGGCCCAAGCGAACCGCGGTCCTAGAATGGTTCCCCGCTGCAGGCCCGCCAGGCTTCCTACACTACGTGGGACGCACATCCGCCGGAGCGCGAAGCTCTCGCTCGCCGTGGAGGCTCTCGAGCCCTCCCTTGCGCCGCTCCCGTTTCGCGATGAATTGGCAGGTCCAACCTCCCGTCTCGGCGGGGACCAGGAGGAGGATGGCATGCAGCGGTGGGCGTTCCTGTCGATGTGGGTGCTGACCGCGGGGGTACGGGCGCAAGGAGTCGGTTACGGATACCAGCAGCGCCCTCCGCTACCCGGTGACACGTTGCCGCTTCCGCCGATGAACGCGCCGCCTGCCGCCCGGCCCCCTCCGGAGAATCCGGAGCGCTGGCTCGAGGGCGTGAGCGTGCTTTTCGGCGGCGGCGTCGAAGGTTACACGGGGTCGCTCTCCTCGCGCCTGGCAGTCGGCCCGGCATGGAACTTCATCCTCGGGATTCACCCCACGAGCGTCTTCGGCATCGAGCTCGCCTACCAGGGCGCTCTCCAGAGCCTGACGGGGGGATCCGGAAACTCGGGGCGGGCGGACATCATTCGCCATGCGGGCCAGGCGAACGTCACCTTCGCCTTCGGCGCATGGCAGGTGCAGCCCTTCGTTCTCGCCGGGGTGGGCATCAACCACTATTCGGTCAGCGACGAGGCAAAGGCGCTCGGATTCTCCGAGGGGACGGGTGGGTACATTCCGGTCGGCGGCGGAATCCGGTTCCGCGCTGGGGGTGCGACCGTCGACCTCCGGGGCAGCTGGCAGCTGCCATTCAGTGACCCCCTGGCTGCGGGGGGAACCGGCCAGAACACCCTCGGGCTGGACACCGGCAGTTACCGTCGCTGGAACGCCACTCTGAGCATCGGCGGGACGTTCTGAGTCGCTGGCCGCCGGACCTGACACGGGCGACGACCGTCCGCTCCCACGAACGAGTTCGTCTCACGCAGCGGGGAAGAGAAGCGAGAACGTCTCCTGATCTTGGCCCATCGGCGAGCCGCACATGAGATCCGCCGTCGCCGGTCGTCCTTCCAACGTTGGGCCAGTACGACACCGTCCGACCGCCTGGAGACGTCTTCGTTGGAGTGCTCTTCGCGATCCCTTCCTTCCACTTCGCCTACGGCGGCGTCACTTCAGACCGGGCTTCTCCATGTCACGGAGATTGGTCGAGAAGACCTGACCGGTGGTCCTATTCGTGCCCTTGATCAGGGCGCCGCCGAGCTTTCCGTCCCGAAGCGGGTTCAGCTCCACCTCGACCCGGTCGCCGGGGTTGAAGGCCTTCCGATTCCATCCCCCGCGGGTCAGGTTTCCGGGGCTCGTCATCTCCAGCCACCACTGGTCCGGCTTTGCCGGGTCCTTCCCGGGGACATCGACCCACAGGACGACATGCGGATTCGTCCACTGGAACTCCTTCACCGTCCCGGTGATGGTGACGACCTTGTCGAAGTCGAACATCGCGAACGAGTGATGCGCGTCCGCTTGAGCAGTGAGCAGAAGCACCGTGCCCGCGATGGCGCGAAGCAGTGGTGAGAGACGCTTCATCGACGAGGCTCCTCCGGTGCGAGCGGGACGGGGTTGCCGTCCGCGTGAGGGATGGGAGCGAAGACGGCGTTGCCGGCGACGTCGGTCCGCGGCGCGTAGAACCCCTGCAGGCACACCCCCTCGACGATGTCGTACTTCCGCGCGCGCTGCCGGAACCAGATGCGGGTCGTCTTCCACGGTCGGGTGAGCACTCTCGGGGCGATGATTTCTAGATCATCGTGCAGCACGTCCTTCTGTGCGAGGTGAACGCGCTCGACGACGTGGAGGTCCCCGTCGTTCGGGATGCCGACCGCCTCGCTGACCGCGATGTACGCTTGGGGCAGCACCGCGACCGTGTCCACGATCAACGTTTGGCCCTCCCAGCGACCTGTCGAGTGGCCGTGGAAGGTTGGATCCGGGTCCGGCGGGTGCGGACGCCCATCGGTGTAGATCCGACGCAACCGGTTCCCGTCCATCTCTCCCAGCATCGTCACCCGCCCCGGGGTGAAGAGGAACTCGACCGCGTTGTGGCTGATGAGCATCCACGCCGGCATGCCTTCAGGCAGGCAATCGACGAAGAGACCTTTCGGACGCCCCGCCTTCTCCTCCGCCTCGAGCGCGGCGATCTGCCGCGCGACCTCTGGCTTCCAGGGTACGGGATCGGCGGTCATCCGGCGGAACTGATCGCTGATAAAGGGCGTCCAGACGCCGCTCCAGTCCGGCAGCTTCGAGAGGGCGGACCAGTCCGCGGGCCTGGGCGGAGGATTCTGGAGCGGTTCCGCTTCCGGCACAGCCGTGCTGGCTCCCCGGAGGAGCGTCAACTCCAGCAGCGCGAGAACGACACGCATCGTGTCCTCCTGGGCTCCGGGTCAGGAGGGCCCGGTCATGGTGAAACCGATCCACCGGGCCGCGGCGACCACGCCGAGCCAGCTTGCCAGCGAGACTCCGCCCGCGATCCGGGCCCGCAGTGGGAGCTGGCGATCGTGCTCCCAGGACGCGAGGCTTCGGTGGGCCCAGACGTGGAAAATCGCCATGTTCACACCGGCGATGAGCAGGAGCAGGAGCTTGAGCTGAAGATACGGGTTCCGGGCATATGCGGGCGCATTGGAGGCGAAGAGGAGGAAGCCCGAGCCCACCGCGACGGCGAAGGCCGACCAGGTGATGGGGAGCACATCCCCGAGCACCTCACGGACAGAGCGGTCCCGTGACGCCAGCCCGAGGAGGCGTAAATCGACGACGCTGATCGAGCCCACCACCAGCGTCATGGCGAGGACGTGGAGACACTCGACCCAAGGAAAGGCGAACGCGTTCTCCCGCAGGAACTCTGCCCACCCGGTGTCGCGCAGCCACTCGAGCCATGAGGTGAGCATGTGAGGCCCTGGCCCCTCAGCTCCGGGCGTAGGCGATCCATCGCCCCGCGAACAGCACCGCCACCCACAGCCCGGTCGAGATCACGGCCGAGACGCCCAGGAGCCGACGCCTCGTCCGGTCCTTGTCGCTCCCGCCGGTGGCTCTCCGCGCTTGCCGGAGCATCGCGACGCTGAGGGCGAGGACACCGGCGAGCAGCCCCATCTTCAACGCGAAGACCGGATTGAGCAGCGCCCGCTCGGGCTCTGCTGCGATCATCACCGCCCCGCTCACGAGGAGCACGCCCAGGGCGCCGAGCATGACGGGCAAGAACCGCTCTGCCACCCGGCGGACCGGCAGCTCCTTCATCCGGAGGTTCAGGAATCTCAGGTTCAAGAGGAGCATCGCCCCCATGAGCGCGGCAATGGCGAGCAGATGCACCGTCTGAACCGCGGGCATGGCCCACTCCCGGGTCTGCAGCTGGTGGCTGAACGGCGTGCGCTCCAGCCACGCGCAGAAGGCGCGAATCCCATGCATCACGCGCTAGATAGCACGGGGTCGCCGCGCCCGGAGATGTCGATCAGGCGAACCACGGTTCCACCAGGAGACCCGGTCCGATCGACGTCGGCTCTGGTTGGGAGAGCGGTGGCAAGTTCGAGCTGCAAGCGCCGTGGGAGCCGCGGGTCCCGGGGACGAGATCGATTCTCGACGGCCTTCCCGGCACCGCGAGCTCCATCGCAGGCCACGGGCCGTCCTGCCCCACTCGGGCCCTCTCGAGGGCCGTGCCTGGACGCTAAGAAGAGGAGGCAGATTGCGGGCTGGCGGTCGCGGATTCGGGGGCCTCGGCCCCGCTTCCGCAGCTGTCCTTTCCAGCAAGTCATCAATGCCCTCGGCCCGAGCAAGTGAAGGATGGACGGCCACCGACGCTCCTCCGCGCCTCAGCGGTCGGAAGGCCGTTCAGAGCCGCCCTTCTCACTCGGGCTCTTTCGCGTAGGAGTCCTCCGCATCCGCGTCCCCGTACGAGCCTATCCGTGGTGAGTCCGGGCCCCGCCCGGCCCACCTCCTGCACTGCCCTTTCCCGTGACGAGACTCCCCGTCGTTCTCGCGGTGCTGTCGAGTCGCCTGGTTCCCTTCGCCGAGGCCACCGAGCCGCAGTCAGTCGACGCGGGTGTCACCATGGCCGCACGCGCGCCGCCGATTCCGGACACCGGGAAGACGGTGGAGGACTTCGTCCCCAACGGGTACCGCATCTTCGACCGCGCGGAGGCTGACTTCGACGGGGACGGACAGCCGGACGTGGCGCTCGGCCTCGAGGTCGAGAACGCGGAGGGCGACGAGGACGACAGTCCGCGGGTCCCCACTCCGCGGCCCCTCATCATCCTCTTCCACCAGCCGGACGGCTCCTACCGCCTCTCGGCGCGGTCGGACGGGGCGATCTACACCGGGCCGCCCGCGGTGAATCAGCAGTTCTCCGGCATCAGGGTGAAAGACCGGTCCATCGTGCTCGGCTCAGGAGCCGTCGTCAGGGAAGGGGCCGTGGGATTCGAGGACACCGACGTTTACCGTTTCCAGGGTCGAGACTGGTACCTCGTGGAAAGGCACCAGACCGACTGGAACCGAGAGGAAGGCCACGACTGCCCCGGGGTCGTGCCCAGACCGAGCGAAGTGTGCATCCGCTTCACTCGGTCGGTGGACTTCGACGCCTCTGTGGAGGAGGTGCGAGCCGAGCTGGTACCGGGCAAGCCCGACGACCACAACGCGCCGAGGCGGACAGTCACCCGCCGCCGTGCCATTCGCGCTGCGCCGCTCAGGCGCTTGGACGAGGTCTTCCCCCCAGGGCACCCACTCCCATCGCCTCGTTGAGTCCGACAGGCGCTTCCTCCGTCAAGAAGTGATCAGCTCGCGGTCGAGGCCCCTCACGGTTGCGGGCCTCTCGTCGACATCATCCCTGATGCGGATGACCGTCAGGCGAGTGCCGGCTTTGGCAGTGCTGTGGGTCTCGCTCACGGCGATAGGCGCGGACTCAAGGGCGGACACCTATCCGCTACGAGGGACGGCCCACGTCTCGGTCTCCCCGTTCCCAACGCGCGAGGAGGCGGGTGAGCTCACGGCGGTCCTCTCGAAGCGTTCCGCTCCTGGAAGGCTTGCCATCCGGCTCGAATCCCGCGGGTACGCCTGTACCTTTGAGGCGAGCATGTCTGACGACGGTTCCATTCAGGCGCCCTCCCCGGCAACCTGCCCGGTGGAGGTGGCGCAGTCGGACGCGCGGGGGCACCTCGAGCTCCGGCTTCGTTCGCTGCGCGGCACGCTGCGTGGCGACACCCTCTCCTTGCAGCTCGAGCTGGACGTGAGCGGGAACCTCCAGCTGCACGTTCCGGCGACGACCCTCCGGGCATTCGGCCTGGAGGTACCGATTGCGGCGAGATGGGCTCCCGCGGTGCCCATCTCGGGGCACATCTCGGGCAGCGGGTCGGGCCTGCGGAAAGGGCAGAATTCAGGCAGCTGACGACGGTAGGCCTAGGCGCGAATACGCCGCGGTAACCCCATCTGACGACCGCTCGCGCTCCTCTGAAACCGCTCGCCAGGCCTCCGATACGAGCAATTTGCTCTGGGCGGCCTCCCCATCCTCTCGACCTCCGTCGCGGCGGCGGCCGTGCTGCCGCGTTCCCCGGTCAATGAAGGCTTGGATCCATCTGCTCCGCAATCCATCGCTCGCTCTCGACCCGTAGCGCTCCCGACGATTCACCCCGGTGCTGGATGGCTTGCAGCAACGACTCGGAAAGCACCCCGAGTTCCGCTCACGACAGGTGAGCAACTCGGCGGCCCGGTGGGACTCCGCATGAACCATCCTGCCGAGGACCTTCGGGACGGGGACGTCCTCGGGAGGGGTCTCCTTGGCCACGTGCTGTTCGCTGTCTTCGGCAATGATGTCCTTGCAGA
>DASXGF010000232.1:0-13374 GCA_036489275.1 Myxococcaceae bacterium
TGCTCTCCGCGGTGTTCTGTCGGGCGATGCTCCGGAGGGAGTCGCGACCATGAAGGTCCGGGGAACCGTCGAGTTCCGGGACGTGGAGATGGGTGTCTGGGTGCTCGTCGCGGACGACGGACGGACCTACCAGCTCGCCGGCGGGCGCTCGTCGCTCCTCAAGGAAGGGCAGCGGGTGGAGGTCGACGGGGACGTGGACGACGGGGCGGCGAGCACGGCGATGGTCGGCCCGGTGCTGCGGGTGCGGAGCTACAAGGTCGTCTGAGGGGGCTGAGCTCAGTCGGCCGGCTGGCCTCCGTCGGCCTTGCTGCGCTCGAGAGCCCGGGCGAGCGCACGTCGCTCACGCACGTAGGTGTCGAGCGTCGCGCTTCCCCGGCGGACCTCGTCGCGCAGCTCCTCCAGCTCGGCACGGCGGGTGTGCGCCCAGTCCGGGTCGCCGGAGCGCGCGGGAGGAACTCTCTCCCGGACGTCGGCGAGGTCGACCTCGATGCCCCGCCGGTCCACCACTCCCCAGGCGAGGAGCGTGAGACCGCCGGCCAGCGCCCAGGGACGGAACGCCCGAAGAAACGGCACCGGGGGCCGGAAGACCTCGGCCCCGGGCAGGCTCCCCCAGGCTCCGGGAACGCGCCGCGCGAGGTGGAGCAGGCCGGCGAGAGCGAGCCAGCCCAGCGCTGCGAAGACGAGCAGCGAGGGAAGCTCGGCGGCGAGGTCCAGGTCGGCCGGCTCCGGCTGACCCTTGCTCGCCGAGTAGAGGAGGGTGGCCGTGAGGTTGCTGCCCAGGTGCGCGAACATCGACGGCCACACGCTCCGGGTGCGGGCGAACAGCAGGCCGAACACCACGCCGAGCTCGAGCAGCGAGGGGAACGCGAGCGGGTTGAGGTGGCTGAAGGCGAAGATCAGCGCCGACGCCAGCACCGCCGGAACGAGCGCCACCCCGCGCCGGAGCAGCCCCTGGAGGAAGAGGCCGCGGAACACCATCTCCTCGCCGATGGGAGCCGCGGCCACGGCCGCCGTCACCGCCAGCGCGAGCTCGAGCGTGGAGCGGCGCTCGAAGATCTGGGTCTGATCGAACAGCTCCAGCCACGAGCTCGGCGCGATGAGCCGCGCGACGAGCTGGACCGGGATGATCACCGCGAAGTAGTTGGCCACGGAGATGGCCAGCGCCAGGCCGACCGGCCAGAGGCCCGGCCAGGCCAACCCGACGTAGGCCGCCGGGTCCCGTCCGCTCCACCGCGTCAGCGCCCAGCCGACTCCGAAGAGGAGGAAGATCTGCCCGAACCAGAGGCCTGCGCCGAGGTTCACCCACTGCAGCAGGCCGCCCAGCGTGTAGTACAGGGGCATCCCGACGAGGAACGCCAGGACCCCCAGTCGCTCGGGAGGCTGAGGTGCGCTTTCGGGGGGAACGGTGGGCTCGAGCACGTCGGGAGGGCCGACCTTGCCAGCCCGGCGCGGGCTGTGAAAGCGTCGACGTCGCGCATGCGTCGCCTGTCTTTCCTCGTCGCCCTCGTTCTCGGCGCCGCGTGCCAGCGGTCCTTCAGCCCACGCCCTCTTCCAGACTCGTTCCGGGCCCGGAGCCTCGACGGCGCGAGCGTCACCCCGGAGACGATGCGGGGTCGCCCGTGGGTGGTGAACCTCTGGATGCCAGGTTGAAGCACCTGTGCTCGGGAGTTGCCCGAGCTGGAGAAGCTGGTGAGCCCGTACCAGGGTCGGGTGGGCTTCGTGGCCATCTCCCTCGCTCCGGACCGGAACCGGATCCGCGTCGCGGTGGAGCAGATGCATCTCCGTGCGATGCCGGTGGCGGCTGCCGAGAGCGAGATGCTGGCGCCCCTCGAGCTGGAGACCGTGCCCGCGACCTTCGTGGTCTCCGCTGACGGGAAGATCGTCGAGCGCTACCAGGGCGTTGTCTCGAACGCGACCCTGGCGGCCAGGCTCGACGGTCTGCTCGCCACCGCCAGCCGCTGAGCCTCACCGCTGGCGCGCCCCTGCAAGCGGTCAGCTTCCGAGGTAGGAGCGGAGCTCGTCCCGGAAGGCCTCGCGCTGCTCCGGCTGCTCGGCGGCGGGGCCGAGGACCAGCTTCCGGTCACTCTCCGCCACCATCTGCTGGTCCAACAGCCAGCTGAGGGCGTTGTCCAGCGTGGTCCGGCTGACCGCCTCTGGCGCGTCGATGCGGCCCTGGAGGAACTCCATCCGTCCGGTCTCCAGCGCCGCGCGGAGGAAGGACCTCCGGTCCATCGGGCCCCCGGCGAGGTCATCCAGGGTCAGCGCGGCCAGCAGGTAGCTCTGGAGGTAGTCGCGGATGACGTCGGCGAGGAACTCCAGCGCGGCGCGGGCCCGGGCGTCGGGCGGGACCAGGGCACCGCCCTCGCGCCGCAGCACCCCGGCGCCCACCATCCGGTCCACCGTCTCGGCGAAGATCTGCTCGAACGGCGTCCCCACCCGGTAGATGAACTCCAGCTTGAAGAGCCGGGAGAGGAAGAGCGCGCGGCTCCGCGCGGAGTCCTCGGAGGCGTCCGGCCCGCCGCGGAGGACCGCGCAGGCCACGAGCGAGCGCGGAACGACCAGGTTGATGATGGTGTTCTTGTAGTAGGCGAGCTGAACCCGCCGCTCGTCGACCGGGAGGTACACGGTCTCGCCCTTGGCCTGCTCGGTGCGGACCAGCTTGTCCTCCACGAACCCCAGCACGGCGTCGCGGACCGGTCCGGGGACCGTGGGGTCGGTGGGAGCGTCGGCGAGGCCGGTGGAGAGCGCCGAGCCGTCCTCGAGGAGCATCCGGCGGAGCCCCGCCACCCGCGCGCCGAGGACCGAGGCGGGTAGCCCGCGCCCGGGGTGCGAGAGCAGCGAGGTGCTGACCAGCGCGTGCGGGGTGACGGTGGAGGCGCGGGCGATGCCCCACATGATGCGGTGACCGAGCGCCCGCACCAGGCCGCGCTTGTCCTCCTCGGTGACCGTCTCCGGATCCTCCAGGCCACGGCTGCGCATGAACTCGCGCAGGAGCACCGGCTCGTCGAAGCGGAGGTGGATGGTGCCGTAGCGGCGCAGCAGAACCGTGGGGGCGCGGATCAGCGCTCCGACGTCCTCGGGCTTCTTCTCGCCGCCGAGCAGCTCCTTGCTGTAGCTGCTGCCCTCGACGATCTTCTCGTAGTCGATGGCCACCGGGATGAAGGCCAGATCGTTGCGGGCCCCGTCGAGCACCGCCTCCACCTCCCAGCCGAGCAGACCGAGCTTGGCGGGGAGGAGCTTGCCGGTCCGGGAGCGGCCGCCCTCGGGGAAGAACTCCTGGTGCACGCCGTCGCGGACCAGCTTCTTCACGTAGGCCTTGAAGGTGGCGCTGTAGAGGCGGTCCGTCCCGAAGCTGCGCCGGAGGAAGAAGGCCCCGGCCCGCCGGAGCACGGGCCCCAGCGGAAAGAAGGAGAGGTTCGCCCCCGCGGCGACCAGCGGCATCTGGTAGCCGCGCTTCCAGAGCACCCAGGACATGACCAGGTAGTCGATGTGGCTCTTGTGGCTGGGGCAGAGGACGATCGACGCGCCGTTGCGGGCCGCCGTGAGCGCGCGCTCGAGCCCGGCCTCGTCCACCTCGATGCCGTCGTAGATCCGATCGAACATCCAGCTCATGATCGGCGCGACGAGCCCGATGACGGTCGGATGCAGCCGGGCGGCGATGGCGTTGAGGTGTCGCCGCGCCTCTCGCTCGAGGGAGGCGACGTCCTTGCCGCTCCGGGCCGCGGTCTGCTCGATGACCTGGCGGAGCGTCCGGTCCCGGAGCGTCTCGTCGATCACCCGCTCCGGCGGCTTGTAGGGCGGACCGAAGACGGCGCGGGTCTCGCGCGCCAGGTGGACGTGGAGAGCGGCGCGCACCTTGCGGGCCACCACCGCGTCGGAGTCGTCGGGGTTCTCGGCGGCGAAGGCCTTCAAGTCGACGGGGTTACCCACCCGGAACTGCGCTCGCTTGTGGTTTCGCCAGAAGGCGAGCACCGAGTGGAGGAAGCCGGGAGCCTCCGGCGTGCCGAAGACGTAGTCCGCCCACGCCGGCTTCAGGCGGACGCTCCACTTCTCCCAGACGACCAGCTCGGGAACGAGGAACACCGGCCGGTCGCTCTTCCTCGCCATCGCCACCAGTGCGGGGAAGGGGTCCTCCCGGCCGCTCCGGCCACCGGCCCGGCCGATGGCGGTGGTCTGGAGGAAGACCAGCGCCGAGCCGCCCTTGCGCCGGGCGAACTCCAGCCGCACGTCCATCGGACCCCGCTGCGCCACCCGGTTCCACGGTCGGCCGAACCAGCGGCGCATGTTGAAGACGGCGCGCACCGGCGCGAGCCCGCGCGTGACCACGAGCCAGGCGAGGTAGAGGAAGCTCACCCAGGCCGCGGTGCGCTGCACGTGGACCACGAAGCCCTCGGCGCCGAGCCGGCGGAGCTCGGCGTCGGCCGGCGGGCCGACGCGGACATGGGGGCAGTAGCGGCGCCCCAGGGCCCGGCCGATCGGGCCGAACTCGTCGCGGAGCGCGGGCTCGCTGTCCTCGACCTGCACGAGCGCGGTGGCCATGGCCCTCGGCGCCGAGTCTTACATGCTCTCGGGGGCTGCGATGCCCAGAAGCTGCAGGCCCGTGGCGAGCACGATGCGCACCGCGTCAGCCAGTGCGAGGCGGGCCGCGCGCAGCGCCGCGTCGGCCTCGTGGACCACGCGCTTGTCCCGGTCCTGGTTCCCGAGCGTGTACCAGCGGCTGAACTCGACGGAGACGTCGATGAGGTGCCGGGCGACGAACGACGGCTCGTCCTGCTCCACCGCCGCGCGGACCTGGACGGGAAAGCGGGCCAGCGTCCGGGCGAGCTGCTGCTCCTCCGGAAGCATGAGCAGCCCCGCGTCGGCCCGCTCCGGCGCGCCCCCGCCGCGCTTGAGGAGGTTGCAGGCGCGGGCGTGTGCGTACTGGAGATAGGGCCCGGTGTGGCCGTCGAACTCGAGCACCTCGTCCCAGTCGAAGGTGTAGTCGGTGTTCCGGCGGTTCTTGAGGTCGCCGAAGATGACGGCGCCGAGGCCCACCTGCTCGGCGAGGCGCTCGGGCTCCTCGGTGTGGATGCGGCCCGAGGCGGCGCTGTCCTTCACCTTCTCCAGCGCCCGGGCGCGGGCCTCGTCGAGCACGTCGTTGAGGAGCACCAGCTTCCCGGCCCGGGTGGACATCCCCATGATTCTTCCAAAAGAAATGTGGATGCAGCGGTCCGCCCACGGCTTGCCCATCGCCTTCAGCACTCCGAAGACCTGGGCGAAGTGGAACGCCTGATCGCGGGCGACGACGTAGAGCGAGCGGTCGAAGTGGAAGCGCTCCCACCGGTCCTCGGCCGCGGCGAGGTCCCGGGTGGCGTAGAGGGTGCTCCCGTCGGCCTTCCGGAGCAGCACCGGAGGCTCGCCCTCGGCGTAGGGGAGGTCGACGACGAGGGCGCCCTCGCTCTCCTTCACCCCGACGGTGCGGGAGATCTCCTCGATGACCGCGTCCATCCGGTCCTCGTAGAGGCTCTCCCCGTCGATGTGCTCGAAGCGGATGCCGAGCCGCTCGTAGGTGGGCAGGAAGCCCCGGAGCGACGTCTCGCGGAGCTCGCGCCAGAGGGCACGGGCCTGCGGGTCTCCCTCCTCCATCTTCCGGAAGAAGTCGCGGGCCTCGGCGTCGAAGGCGGGGTCCTGCTCGGCGCGGCCGTTGGCCTTCACGTAGACGTCGACCAGGTGGGCCATCTCGCCGCGGCGGGCGGGATCGCCGTACTCGCGGAGGCCCACCGCGACCAGGCCGAACTGCTTTCCCCAGTCTCCGAGGTAGTTGATGCCCTCCACCCGCCAGCCCTGGCTCCGGTAGAGGTTGGCGATGGCGTGCCCGATGAGGGTGGTGCGCAGGTGGTGGAAGGCGATGGGCTTGGCGATGTTCGGCGAGCTGTAGTCGATGACCACCGTCTTCCCGCTGCCGTCGGTGGTCGAGCCGTAGCCCACGCCTGCGCCGCGCGCCTCGCCGAGCACACCCTCCATGAAGGCCCGGGGCTCGAAGCGCGCGTTCACGTAGGGACCGGCGGCGGCGATCTCCAGCCCCGGCACCGAGAGCTTCCCGGCGAGCTCGGCGGCGATGGCCGGGGGCGCCTTCCGGAGCTGCTTGGCCAGGGGGAAGGTGGGAAAGGCGAGGTCGCCGTGCTCGGGCTCGGCCGGCTTGACCTGCGCGCGGATCGCCTCCGCCGGCTGCCCGAGGGCAGTGGCGAGCGCGGAGGCGAACGCGTCGAGGAGTCGGTCGTGGAGGAACTGGGTCATCGGACGGAGCGAACGGGTCGCACCACCGAGGCCACGGTGTCCAGCAACTTCGGCAGGTGAAGCGGCTTCTCGAAGAAGCCGTCGATGCGGTCGAGGCCGGTCCCGGTGCTCAGGGAGGCCACCTCGGAGGCCCCGGAGATGATGAAGACGGGCGTTCCGGCCGTCTCCGGCTGGCCCCGGAGGTGGCGGAGGACGCTGCGGCCGTCCTCCTCGGAGAGCCGCAGGTCGAGAAGCACCATCGCCGGGCGGAGGCCCTCGAGGAGCACCCGGGCCTCCTCGGCGCCGGCGGCGGAGGCGACGCTGTAGCCCTCCTGCTCGAGCAATTCTTGCAGCACCTCGCGGCAGTCGCGGTCGTCCTCCACCAGGAGGATGTGGCCGGCGCGGGGAGTGACCGTGCCCTCGGCGTCGGCCACGCCCACCTGAGCGGCGAAGGCCGGCAGCACCACGCGGCGCACGGTCCCCGCGGCCGGAGCGCTCTCGGCCTCGACCCGGCCGCCGTGCAGCTGGACGATCTTCGCGGTGATGGGCAGCCCGAGTCCGACGCTGCTCCCCGGGCCGGTGCGGCTCCGGTGGAAGGCGTCGAAGAGGCCCTCCAGGTCCTCCTCCGGGAGCCCCATCCCGTCGTCGCGCACCGCGAGCAGGGCCAGGCCTGGCTCGGAGCCGACCTCGACCTGCACCTCGCCGTCGGGGCTGCAGAGGAAGAGGCCGTGCTCGACCAGGTTGTGTACGGCCTCGAAGAGCCGCTCGCGGTCTCCCTTCACGAAGACCTCGGGGGCGGGGAGGAGCGTGAGGCGCACCCGCGAGAGCTCGCCGGAGCTCGCCAGGGCGGACATCACGTCGCTGACCAGCGCCCGGAGCCCGAAGGGACGGCTGGTGAGCTGCATCTTCCCGGTCTGCAGCCGGGAGAGGAGCAGCACGTCGTTGAGCATCCGGAGGAGCCGGTCCGCGTTTCGCTCGGCGACGTGCACCGCGTGGAGCTGCTTCTCCGGCACCTCGCCCATCCGCCCCTGCCCGAGCATTGCGAGATACGCCTTCACCGTGGTGAGCGGGGTCTTGAGGTCGTGCGAGACGTTGGAGAGGAGCTCCTCGCGGTTCTTCTCCATGGATTTCAGACCCGCCAGCGCGGTCTGGAGATCCTTCTCCCGCCGGGCGGTGTCCTCCCGGAGCCGGGAGTACTCCCAGGCGGCGGCGGCCTGGGCGGCCAGCGCCTGGAGGAGGGCGTCCGGCGCCTCCACCCGTGGCGAGATGAGCACCAGCGCTCCCAGCGGTCCGGCGGCGCCCTGCAGGGGCACGGCGATCAGATCGCCGTCGCGGACGAGCTTGTTCTCGGCGAAGGCCTCGCCCACCGGCCCTTCCTTGGGCCGGACGGCGGTGATGCGCGGCTCGTTGCGGCCCTTCACTGCGGCAACCTCCAGCCGATCGCGGAGGTGGCTGTACTCGGCGAGGAAAGCGCTCCTCGCGCGGAGCAGCGCGGTGATGAAGCCGAGCTGCGTCTTCTGGCACTCGGCCAGCGTCGGTGCGCGGTGGATGGCGTCCGCCATCTGCCGCAGCGTCTCGGCAGCGGCGTTCGGTCCCGGAGGGCCTTCGGGCGTGCCGCCGAGATGAGGAAACAGCTCGACCAGCGCCTTCGAGCGTCGCCGGGTCGGGGTCTTGGGCGAGCGCGGCATCAAGACTCCGGTGCTTACTCCGACTGACCGGGTCCGGGGGCTCCGCGGCGCTTCAGAATTCCCGCTTTGTCGACGAAGAACGGTTCCGGGAGCAGTGATTCCACCTTCTCGCGGTAACCCTGCACGCCGAAGCCACTCTTCGCGATCGCCTCGATGGAGGCGGTCTGGACCCGGCGCGCGGTCTCGGGCGCGGTGAGGAGCTTGAGCATCGGCTCGCGGGCCTCGTCGTAGGCCTTGGGTCCGAGCGCGCGGAGGGCGGCGATCTTCACGTCGTCCGCCATGTCCTCGAGGAAGGGAAGGGCGACCGGGGCGATCCGCGGATCCTCGAGCGACTCGGCCTCGTGGAGGAGGACCAGCTTCTTCTCCGGGTCCCGCGTGTACATCTCGCCGAGCTCGCGGAGGTGCTCGACCACGGCGGTCACGTACCGGTCGGCCGGGAGGATGTCTCGGAGCAGGCGCACCGCCCACGAGCTGGCGTGATCGTTCCGCCGGAGGAAGGTGCGGACCGGATCGACCGCGGCCTCACCCCGGGCGCGGATGAGGCCGAAGACGTGCTCCTTCTCGTCGGTGTCGGTCGTCGCCGGCTCCACGGCGATGGTGAAGCGGGCGAGGAGCGACGCGGTGGCCTCGGGCAGGTCCATCTCCCCGAGCTGCTGGATGGCCTTCTGCCGGGCCTCGGGGCCGCCGTACTTCTGGATGACCTTGGCCTTCAGCTTGGTGGCGCGCTCGGGGCTCTTGCCGCCGCCGAAGATGTCGAGGATGCCCACGGGGATGTCCGTCTCCTTGCTGCGTCGAGGCGTCAGCGACCTAGATAGAGCAGCACCACCTCGCGGCGGTGCGCCCGGATGCGGTGCTCGTAGAGGTAGAGGGCCTGCCAGGTTCCGAGCGCGAGGTCACCTTCCAACACCGGGATGGCGAGCGACGTCTGCGTCAGCGCGGAGCGGACGTGGCTGGGCATGTCGTCCGGGCCCTCGGCCGTGTGGTGGAAGAGACGGTCACCATCCGGCACCAGGCGGGCGAAGAATCGCTCCAGGTCGGCGAGTACCTCGGGGTCGGCGTTCTCCTGGATGACCAGGCTGGCCGAGGTGTGACGGATGAAGCAGTGGACGACCCCGGTCCGCGGACCCGGCGCGGCGACCTTGAGACGCTCCACGAAGTCGGTCACTTCGCGCGTGACGTCGTGGAGCCCACGCCCGCGGGTGGAGACGGTGACGGTGTGTGACTGGGGGTCCATCGGGGAGCGGCGGGCAGCTTTGACGTCGAGCGCTCAGAGATGCAAGTCGGCGCGCACGTCATGCTGATAGCCGTGGGCGAGCGTCTCCGCGGCGGCCTTCACCTCGGCGCTCGCCTTCTCCGGCACCTGGATGCGCAACTCGAAGTACAGGTCTCCACGCCCGTTGCCCTTGAGCGCCGGCACGCCCTGGCCCTTGAGGCGGAGCTTGCGCCCCGACTGGCTGTGCGGCGGGACCGTGAGGGTCACCTCGCCGGTGAAGGTGGGTGCGCGTACCTCCGCGCCGAGCATCGCCTCGGGCACGGTCACGGGGAGCGGGACGTAGAGGTCGTCCCCCTCGCGGCGGACGATGGGATGTGGATCCACCTGGACCTCGAGGAAGAGGTCTCCGGGCGGTCCGCCGAGCAGGCCGGCGGCGCCCTGGCCCGGGACGCGAACCTGCGAGCCGGTCTGCACGCCGGCGGGGATCTTCACCGTGACCCGGGTCGTCTCCTCGACCCGCCCCGAGCCGCCGCACCGGTCGCAAGGAGGCGCGACCTTCCCGCTTCCGCCACAGGTGGGGCAGGTGCTGGTCATCGAGAGCGGGCCGCGCCCCTGACGGATCTTCCCCGAGCCCTTGCACGTGGGGCAGGTCTCCGGCTTGCCAAAGTGCCCGGAACCCTTGCACTTCGGGCACCTGCCCGGCCGGGTGACGGACAGGCTGCGCTCGGTGCCGGTGACCGCCTCGCGGAGGGTCAGGCGGACCTGAGCGTGGAGGTCCTCGCCGCGCTCGGGACCCTCCGGCTCGTCGCGGATGAAGATGTCCTCCATCCCCCCGGAGCCACCGCCGCCACCGCCGCGGCGGTTGCGGAACAGCTCGCCGAACAGGTCTCCGATGTCGAAGCCCTCTGCGTTCGGGATGCCTCCGGGGAACCCGGCGCCGCCGCCACCTCCGTGTGTGGCCGCGTCGCGGTAGGCTCGCAGCGCTTCGGCCTTCTTCTGGTCGTAGCCGATCTTGGCCGCGTCCTCACCGAACTCGTCGTACAGCTTCCGCTTGTCGGAGCTGGAGAGCACCTCGAAGGCGGCGCTCACCTGCTTGAACTTCTCCTCGGCGGCCTTGTTGCCCGGGTTCACGTCCGGGTGGTACTTCCGCGCGAGCTTCCGGTACGCCTTCTTGATCTCGTCCTCGGTCGCGCCGCGGGACACGCCGAGCAGCTGGTAGAAGTCCTCAGCCATGCAGTCGAGGCAGCTTAACCGTCCGCGAAGCCCTTGCCAGTGGACCCGAGCGCTCGTCGTCGCCGGTGCCGTGCTCTGCGCGCATCCGGCGGCGGGCAGGGTGCTGGACCGGGTTGTGGCGCTCGTGGACGGGCGCGTGCTCAGCTGGAGCCAGCTGGACTTCGAGGCCCGGGTGATGCTCATCGATCGCGGCGGAGTGGATGCGGCGACGGCGCCGCTGGACGCCTCGACGCTCCAGAACGCGCTGGACCTGGCCGTCGCCCAGCGCGCGGCCACCGCCGAGGCCGACAAGCTCAACGCCTACCCGGTGGAGCCGGCGGAGATCGACCAGCGGCTGCGCACCTTCGAGTCCCGCTTCCCGAACGCCGCCGCCTTCCAGACCTTCCTCCGGGCGCACGATGCCGACCGCGCCGCGCTGGCCGAGGTGCTCGCCCGGGCGATCCGCACCGAGAAGTTCATCGAGGGCCGGGTGCGGCTCCGCTCGCAGGTGCCGGAGAGCGAGGTTCGAAAGGCCTGGGAGGCGGATCACGGCGGGCAGACCTGGGACGAGGCGAGGGCGCCGCTCCGGGACCGGATGCAGCGGGAACGGGCCTACGTCCTCGCCCGCGAGGCGCTGGCGCAGCTGCGTGCGTCCGTCCCGGTGCGGATCGTCGCCCGGCCGGAGGAGCTGGCGCGCGACCAGCTGGGCATCGGGGAGGCTCCGCGGTGAGGAAGCTGAAGGACACCCCGGGGGGCGCCTTCCAGCTCCGCCCGATGACCTCGGCCGACCTGCCTCGGGTGATGGAGATCGAGCAGGTGGCGTTCCGGAACCCCTGGAGCCGGGACCTCCTGGCACGGGAGCTGGGGCACGACTGGTCCACCATCCTCGTGGCGGAGGAGCCCGGGCCCCGGGGGATGACGCTGCTCGGCTTCGTCATCTTCTGGGTGGTCCATGACGAGCTCCACGTCCTGAACGTGGCCACCGCGCCCGAGCACCGGCGGCGAGGGGTGGCGCGGGCGGTCCTGCAGGCGGCCCTCGATGTGGGACGGCAGCGGCGCTGTACCCTCGCGACGCTGGAGGTTCGCCGGAGCAACGCGGCGGCCCTGGAGCTCTACCGGGCCTTCGGGTTCCGGCCGGTTGGCATCCGGCCGAACTACTACGTGGACGAGGGCGAGGACGCGATCGTCATGGTCCTGGACCTCTGAAGTCAGGGCCGCCGCGCGCGAGGTCCACGGCGAAGTGACCTCGAGCTCGTCATAGTCCGCGAGGTCAGGGCAGGCGGCGCCTGCCGCTTGACTTCCAGTCCATTCAGCGTGATAGACGGCCCCCTCTTTTCGGGGGCTTTCGCGCTGGGCGTGTACCCTGTGCGCTGGCCTCCGTCGTACGACGGACAAGGGACGGATGCCGACCATCAGTCAGCTGGTGCGCAAGGGGCGCGAGAAGCTCGTGGTGAAGGGGAAGAGCCCGGCGCTCAAGGAGTCTCCCCAGAAGCGCGGCGTCTGCACCCGCGTCTACACCACCACCCCGAAGAAGCCGAACTCGGCGCTGCGGAAGGTGGCCCGCGTCCGGCTGACCAACGGCATCGAGGTGACGTCCTACATCCCCGGCGTGGGTCACAACCTCCAGGAGCACTCGGTGGTGATGATCCGCGGAGGCCGCGTGAAGGACCTTCCCGGCGTCCGCTACCACATCATCCGCGGCACCCTGGACTCGGTTGGCGTGCAGGGTCGGAAGCAGGGCCGCAGCAAGTACGGCGCGAAGCGCCCGAGCTAAAGGAACCGAACCCAGATGCCTCGTCGTCGCGTCGTCGCCAAGCGGAAGATTCTCCCCGACCCGAAGTTCCAGGACCGACTGGTCACCAAGTTCGTCAACGACCTGATGCGCAAGGGCAAGAAGTCGATTGCCGAGCGCGTGTGCTACGGCGCCTTCGCCCTGATCGAGGAGCGGGCGAAGGAGGAGCCCCTCCGCACGTTCAAGAAGGCGCTGGACAACGTGAAGCCGGTGCTCGAGGTGAAGAGCCGCCGGGTGGGTGGCGCCACGTACCAGGTGCCGGTGGAGGTCCGTCAGGACCGCCGGGTGGCGCTGGGGATGCGGTGGCTGATCATCTACGCCAAGGCCCGCGGCGAGAAGACGATGGAGGAGAAGCTGGCCGGCGAGATCATGGACGCGGCCAACAACCGCGGCAACGCGGTGAAGAAGCGCGAGGACACGCACAAGATGGCCGAGGCCAACAAGGCCTTCGCGCACTACCGCTGGTAACGGGCCCCGCTCGTTGCGATGTTCTGACGGCCGGGTCTCCCGGCCGTTGTCATTTGTAGAGATCGATCATGGCCCGCGACTTCCCGCTCGAGCGCTACCGCAACATCGGCATCATGGCGCACATCGATGCCGGGAAGACGACCACCACCGAGCGAGTCCTCTTCTACACCGGCACCATCCACCGGATGGGTGACGTCGACGACGCGAACACCACCACCGACTGGATGGTGCAGGAGCGCGAGCGCGGCATCACCATCACCTCGGCGGCGATCACCGCCTTCTGGAACCGGAACGACCAGCGTTACCGGATCAACATCATCGACACCCCGGGGCACGTGGACTTCACCATCGAAGTGGAGCGGTCGCTCCGGGTGCTCGACGGGGCGATCGCGGTCTTCGACGCGGCCAACGGCGTCGAGCCGCAGAGCGAGACGGTGTGGCGGCAGGCCGACCGCTACGGCGTGCCACGCATCTGCTTCATCAACAAGATGGACCGGCTGGGGGCCGACTTCGACATGTCGGTCCGGAGCATCCACGAGAAGCTCAAGGCCAACGCGGTCCCGGTCCAGATCCCCTGGGGCGTGGAGGACCAGCACCAGGGCGTCATCGATCTCGTGAAGATGAAGGCCATCGTCTGGGACGACGAGAACCTCGGAGCCGACTACCGCGAGGAAGAGATTCCCGCCGACATGACCGCCGCGGCCGCGGCGGCGCGCGAGAAGCTGCTCGAGGGTGCCTCCGACGCG
>DASXGF010000289.1:0-12627 GCA_036489275.1 Myxococcaceae bacterium
GATCCCGGTCGCGACCCTTCTCGTGCTGGTGCCGCTCGCGGAGCTCGCGCGCGGCGCGGCGCTCGCCCTTGCGGTCCTGGCGGCGATCCTTCGGTGCGGCGTTCCCGGTCGGAGAAGCAACGGCCGGTTCGCCCTGTTCGCCGGGGACGTCGGCGGGGGAGGCGGGAGGGGTGGCCGGCGCCAGCTCGGGGGAGGCGAGCGGCATCGCCTCGCGCGCGCCCTCGCCCTCTACGGCGGAGGTGGCCGGGGTGTCGGCGACGGCGACCGGGGACTCGGGAGCGTGCTCCTCGGGCCGGTCCGCCGCTCCGAGGGAAGCCTCGACCGACTCGGGCGCCGCCGTCATGGACGTCTCGTCCTCGCCGTGGGTCGCGAGCGCGTCCATCTCATCGGCCGCCTCGGCGGCGTCCGCCTCGTCGTCCTCGATGTCGTCGCCTGACTCGAGCTCCCCCGGGGCGCCCTCGTTGAAGGCCTCGGCGTGCGCGGCCTCGTGCAGGGCGTCGGCGTGGGCGTCGGCGTCCTCAACCTCGGCGCGAAGCGACGGCGCCTCGACCACCTGCTCGGCGGCGGGGGCTCCGTTGTCCTCGAGCTCGTCGGGGACCTCGGGAGCGTCCTCGTGCTCGCCCTCGGTCAGCTCGAACTGAGCTCGGGCGAAGTCGGGGTCGTAGACGACGTCGGAGACGTAGAGGAAGGCGGCCTTGTCCAGCCCGATGTCGACGAAGGCCGCCTGCATGCCCGGGAGCACCCGGACGACACGGCCCTTGTAGATGTTGCCGACGACTCCCTTGTCCTTCTTACGCTCGAGATAGAACTCCGCGATGTGGCCGTTCTCGACGAGCGCCACGCGCGTCTCGCGGCCGGCCGCGTTGATCAAGAGGATGCTGCCCATGGGGGAACCCCGTGCGCGCGCATCCGGACTCGCCGTCCGCCGGACGGGTAACGGCGGAATCGAGCGGTTCGGTCATGCGCGTCATGAGGGCGTCCGGTCGTGTTCGTGTCCCCGGCGGCGCAGACCGGGGGCCGCCTGGGCGGTGCTCGGTCGTCGAATGCAGGGGGTTCACGAGAGTCAGGACTCCCTCGAAGTGCTTTGGTGCTGCGTTCCTGCGGCCGATGCTCCGGGTCAGGGGTCGCCGGGCCAGTGGCCTCGGACGCCCGGGTGGGTGCGCCGCACGCTGCGACGTCCCCGGGACGCAGGTCCCGTCAAAAATCCCTTTCAGTCCCTATATTTGCAGAGAAAGAGGCCCCGGCGCAAGAGATCTCGCAAAGCCTGCGGATCCAGGCCGCCACCCCCCGGTCGCACGCCGTTGAAGGTGTCAGGCACCTTCAACGGCCTCAGGTGACGGCGGTCGGCGGCTGACGGGCCCCGACTCGGACGGTCCCGCTCGCATTGAAGGTGTCAGGCACCTTCGATGGGTTCAGGCGTCGGCGATGGATGGCTGGCGGCTCCCCGGCCGGGACGGTCGGGCCCGGGTCTCGCGCTTCAGCCGGAGCGCCACCCACTCGTCGCCGAGGCTCGCCCGCTTGTCGTCCACCAGCCCGAGGTCGAGGCCCGCGTGGCGGACCATGTCCTCGTCCAGCGCGCCCGCGCCCTGCACCCAGGCCACCCAGATGCGTCCCTGCAGGGAGATTGACCGCGCCAGCGGCGGCAGCCGCGCGAGCAGCTCGCCCGCGTTCCGGCTGAAGAAGAGCACCACGTCGAGCCCCGTCTGCGCGGTGACCAGGAACTCCACCCCGTCGGGCAGCGGATTGAGGCGCACCACGAACCCCGGCGGCGGATTCACCACCGAGACCTTCGACCCGGCCCGGATGCCGAGCACTCCGCAGAGGTGGCTCACCCCGTGCTTCCTATCTGAAAGCCGCGATCGACCCCGGTCGGCGGCACCTCGGTGACCCGGAGCTCGTCGACCTCCGCCAGGGGCGGCCCGTGCTGGCACCAGGCGACGAAGGCCTTCACCGACTCCGACGAACCCTCGGCCTTGGCTTCCACCGTGCCGTCCATCCGGTTCCGAACCCAGCCGGACACCCCGAGCCGGTGCGCCTCGGCCGCGGCGCGGGCCCGGAAGGCGACCCCCTGCACGCGTCCCACGACGACCAGGTGTACGGCCGAGCGCTCCATGAGAGACGCTCCTCTACGACGGCGTCGCAAGGAGATCCAGGAAGGCCCGTTCGTCGAGCACCTTCACCCCGAGCTCGCTCGCTTTCTTGAGCTTACTCCCGGCCTCCTCGCCGGCGACGACGAAGTCGGTCTTCTTCGAGACGCTCCCGGAAATCTTCCCCCCACGCCGCTCGACCTCTTCCTTGGCCTGCTCGCGGGTGAGGGCACCGAGGGTCCCGGTGAGGACCAGGGTCTTCCCGGCGAAGGGCCCCCGCGAGGTGTCCTCGGGCGGCAGCGGGTCGACGCCGGCGGAGAGGAGCGCGTCGATACCCTCCCGGTTCCGCTGCTCGGCGAAGAACCCGGCGATGACCTTGGCCATCTCCGGGCCAACGTCCTTCACCCGGGTGAGCGCCTCGGCGTCGGCATCGTAGAGCGCGCGCACGTCCTTGAAGTGCTCCGCCAGCGCCCGGGCGGTCGCCTCGCCCACGTGGCGAATGCCCAGCGCGTAGAGGAAGCGCCGCAGCGGGGGGCGCTTGCTCCGATCCAGCGCGGCGAGGAAGTTCTGCGCGCTCTTCTCCCCCATCCGCTCGAGCTCGCCGAGAGTGGCCAGGTCGAGCCGGTAGAGGTCCGCGGCGCGCTTCACCTTGCCGGACTCGACGAGCTGCGCTGCGAGCTTGTCCCCGAGCCCCTCGATGTCCATCCCGCCCCGACTCGCGAAGTGCTGCAGCCGCGCCTGCAGCTGCGCGGGGCAGTCGAGCCCGGTGCAGCGGAGGATGGCCCCGTCCTCGTCCATGACCGCCGCCGAGCCGCACACGGGGCAGTGGTCGGGGAAGGCGTACGGGACCTCGGTGCCGGTCCGAACCGAGTCGATGACCTTCACGATCTCCGGGATGACGTCGCCCGCGCGCCGGACGAAGACCTGGTCCCCGACCCGCACGTCCTTCCGCTTCAGCTCCAGCGGATTGTGGAGCGTGGCGCGGGAGACGGTGACTCCACCGACCTGCACCGGGGTGAGGAAGGCGACCGGGGTCAGCGCGCCGGTCCGGCCGACGTTCACCTCGATGGACTCGACCTGGGTGGTCGCCTCCTCGGGAGGGAACTTGTAGGCCACCGCCCAGCGAGGGCTCTTCGAGACCTGGCCCAGCCGGCGCCGCGCGTCCTCGGCGTCCAGCTTCACCACCATCCCGTCCACCTCGTAGGCCAGCGCGTGGCGCCGAGCGAGGAAGTCGGCGTACGCACGCCGCACGCCCTCCAGCCCTGGCACGGTCCGGTTCTCGGGGTTGACCGGGAGACCGACCGACTGGAGCCAGGAGAGCTTCTCGGAGTGGAGCGTGAACGGTGCGGCGCCGGCCGAGTCGCCCCAGCCGCCCAGCTCGTAGGCGAAGAAGGAGAGGGGACGTGAAGCGGTGATGGCCGGGTCCAGCTGGCGGAGCGAGCCCGCCGCCGTGTTGCGGGGGTTCACGTAGAGCGGTTCCCCCTCCTGCTCCCGGCGCGCGTTGAGGCGGGCGAAGTCCGCGCGGCGGAGGAACACCTCGCCACGGACCTCCACCCGGGAAGGAATCGCCGGGCCCGACGCCGGAGGCTTCAGCGCGAGCGGCAGGACCCGGATGGTGCGGAGGTTGGCCGTGACGTCCTCGCCCACCGAGCCGTCGCCGCGGGTGGCCCCCTCCACCAGCCGGCCGTCGACGTAGGTCAGCTCCACGGCCAGGCCGTCGAGCTTGGCCTCGCAGACGTAGGCCACCTCCTCCGGTCCGAGCACCTTGTGCACCCGGGTGTCGAACTCGACCAGCTCCTCGTCGGTGAAGGCGTTGGACAGGCTCAGCATCGCGACCCGGTGGGTCACGGCCCTGAACTTCTCGGAAGGGGTCCCGGCCACCCGCGCGGTGGGCGAGTCGGGGGTCCGCAGCTCGGGATGCTCGGCCTCCAGAGCCTGCAGCTCCCGCACCAGAGCGTCGTACTCGGCGTCGCTCAGTTCCGGGTCGTCCAGGACGTAGTACCGGTGGTCGGCCCGGGCGATCTGGGCCTTCAGCTCCTCGGCGCGGGCTCGGGCGGTCTCGGCGGTCACGGGTGGTCGAGGGGTGCGCACCCCAGGGTCAGGTCTTCTTGACACTGGGAGGGTCGGTCAATAACGTCCTTCTCACCCGTGGGTGATGTGGAAGTCCACCGCTCACAGGTCCCTCATCTCCGCACCGGCCACCGCACCTTGAAGTGAGCGCCTCCCGCTTCTGTCGGGGCGCCGAGCGGCTGCCGGAGCGGCAAGGTCCCCCGCCCCTCTCCGTGGCGTGGGGGTGCACGTCTTCCCAAATGCGCAAAGCCCGTTCCAGCAAAGAAAAGTCCGCGGACCTCGAGGTCGCCTCCGAGGCATCGACCGCGTCCGCCCCCCGCAAGAAGGGCGGTCGCCGCCGGCGTGACCCAGAGTCCACCGACGGTGAGTCCAACGGCGTCGAGGCCACCGAGGCGCAGACCCCGCTCCGGCCGGTCCTCACCGCCATCTCCCGCCCCGTCCGCGACGACGACCTCAACGCCGTCCCCGAGGACCCGTCCGCGCCTCCGGTGATGGCCGAGCGGCCCACCGGGCCCGAGGCCTCCGAGGCCGGTCCCTCGGTGGTGACCGGTCCCGATGGCACCCCGATGCAGGTGCTCCGCCTCAATGACCTGAAGCGGATGAAGATCACCGAGCTGTCTCACATGGCCCAGGACTTCGGGGTCGAGGGGACGCAGGGGCTGAAGAAGCAGGACCTCATCTTCGCCCTGCTCTCGGGCATCGCGGACAAGAAGTTCGAGGTGCACGCCGAGGGGGTGATGGAGCTCCAGTCCGACGGCTTCGGGTTCCTCCGGAGTGCGGACAGCGACTACCAGCCCAGCCCCGACGACATCTACGTGAGCCCGAGCCAGGTGCGGCGGTTCAACCTCCGCCCCGGCGACACGGTCTACGGCCCCATCCGCCAGCCCCGCGAGGGCGAGCGCTTCTTCGCGCTGCAGAAGGTCGACAAGGTCAACTTCGTCGACCCGGCCAGCAACGAGGCGAGGGAGCGGATCCTCTTCGACAACCTCACTCCGCTCTATCCGACCCGGAAGCTGAACCTCGAGTTCGACGGGTCGGAGATGACGACCCGGATCATCGACCTCTTCACGCCCATCGGCCTCGGGCAGCGCTGCCTCATCGTCGCTCCCCCGAAGGCGGGCAAGACGGTTCTCCTCCAGAACATCGCCCACGCCATCGCCCAGAACCACCCGGAGATCTTCCTCATCGTGCTGCTCGTCGACGAGCGCCCCGAGGAAGTGACGGACATGGAGCGCAACGTCCGGGGCGAGGTGGTGAGCAGCACCTTCGACGAGCCGGCCACCCGCCACGTCCAGGTCGCGGAGATGGTCATCGACAAGGCCAAGCGTCTGGTCGAGCAGAAGCACGACGTGTGCATCCTGCTCGACTCCATCACTCGACTCGCCCGGGCCTACAACACCGTCGTCCCGCCCTCGGGGAAGATCCTCTCCGGCGGCGTGGACTCCAATGCCCTCCACAAGCCGAAGCGGTTCTTCGGCGCGGCGCGGAACATCGAGGAGGGCGGGAGCCTGACCATCATCGGCACCGCGCTCATCGACACCGGCAGCCGCATGGACGAGGTCATCTTCGAGGAGTTCAAGGGAACCGGTAACTCCGAGATCGTCCTCGACCGGAAGTTGATGGAGAAGCGCATCTTCCCCTGTCTGGACATCAACAAGTCCGGAACGCGGAAGGAGGAGCTCCTCCTCAAGCCCGAGGACCTCATCCGGGTCACCGCCCTCCGGCAGGTCCTGCACCCGTTCACGCCCATCGACGCGATGGAGTTCGTTCTCAAGCACATGCGCCCCACCAAGTCGAACGCGGACTTCCTCGGCTCGATGAACAGGTGAAGATTCCCTCCGCGCCGCCCGTCACAGGGCGACGACAGGAGGGTGGGCTCCATGAAGTGGAATGGGTGGGGAGTTCTCGCGGGCGCACTGCTCGCGCTCGCGGCCTGCGGGCCGGCGGACGACGGCGGTGGCGGCGTGGTGGGCGACGCGTGCACCTCGCAGTCGGACTGTGTGTCCAACGGCTGCTGCGGAAACGGGACCGGGGTGGTGAACACCTCCCGGGCGCCCAGCTGCCCGGCGCCCAATGCCTGCCCGGCAGGGAGCCCGGACCCGACCAACGAGACGCTGCTGAACGGCTGCGGAACGCCCTTCTGCGACGGCACGCTCCACTGCGTCGTCGCCCGGCAGTGCTGAGCCTGGACGCTGGCGCGCTTCTAGCCTTCCAGTAGATCGACCGGCACCGGTTGCGCCTTGCGCCGGGCGAACTCGAAGCACGCCACGAACACGGCCGCCACCGGCACCGCGAAGAGCGCGCCGAGCAGCCCGTAGGTGCGCTCGCCGGCGATCAGCGCGAACACCACGACCACCGGGTGCATCCGCGCGGCGTTGCCCATGATCTTCGGATTCAGGAAGTACGCCTCGAGGGCGTGGATGCCGATGATCCAGAAGAGCATCCCCAATCCGGCCCGCCAGCTCTGCGCCAGCGCCATGATGACGATGGGGAACGAGCTGATGATGGTCCCGAAGATCGGGATGAGGCTGAAGAAGGTGGCGATCGTCGCCAGGAGGAAGGCGAACTTCACCCCGAAGAGCACCAGGCCGGCGAAGGTCAGCCCGCCGTTGACGATGCAGATGGTGACCTGGCCTCGCACCACGCCCGCCAGCCCCCGGTCGATGCGGCGGACCAGCGCCGAGGCATCGGCGGCCCACTCCGGCGGGACCAGCGAGCGGAAGTAGGCGGCGATGCCCGCGGCGTCGATGGAGATGAACGCCGCCACCATCAGCATCAGGAAGAGGGTGAAGACGCCCTTGAACACGCCGGTGACCAGCGCCTGGGTGAAGGTCACCACCTTCGCCACGTTCGCGGTGGCGACGCTCGAGAACCGGCCGGCCGCGTCGTGGATGAGCCGCTCCAGGTCCATCGACAGGCTCCAGCTCGGGCGGCCGGTGTAGGCCTCGGAGACGTCGGCTCCCTCGAGCGAGCGCGAGGACAGGGCCACCGGCACCCCGTGCGAGTTCAGCCAGTCCTCCATCTGCCGGGCGATCTCCTGGACGCGCTCCGGGGTGAGAGAGCGGGCGAAGGCGAACGCGTTCGAGCTGATGCGCACCAGCTCCCGGTACAGCTGGGGAACGATGGCGATGAGGAAGAGGTAGGTGAGCAGGAAGAAGACGGCGTAGATGAAGAGGATGGCCACCCAGCGCGGGACCACGCGGCCGAAGACCTTCTGCCCGGTGAGCCCGTGGACGATCGGCGCCCCCAGATAGGCGATGAGGGCCGAGCCGGCGAACGGCAGGATGGCCGCCGGGAAGAGGATCGGCACCGCCGCCAGCGCAACCCAGAGCAAGACCAGGACGGTGGCGCGTCGGCGGAAGTTCAGTGGCTGGGTGTCCGGCATCCGGCGCGGGCACGCTTGCCACAGGGTTGCCGGCCGTTCAATGCCGGAGCGACCAGCCGGCGCAGGAAACGGCTCCTCTGGCGAGCGGGACCCGGCGGGAGTACGTCCCTTCCATGACCGACGGACGGCTGTGGATCGACGGCGCCTGGGTCCAGGGAGACCACCAGGCGGAGGTTCGGGCCCCCTGGGACGGACGGTTGATCCGGCGGGTCGCCCAGGCCTCGGCGGCCCAGGCGGACCAGGCGCTGGCGGCGGCCTTCGACGCGCGCGACCGTCTCCAGCGCCAGAGCACCGGGAAGCGGCGCGAGGTGCTCGAGGGTATCGTCGCCGGGCTCCGGGCTCGGGCCGAGGAGATGGCCCAGTCCATCTGTCATGAGGCGGGCAAGCCCATCACCCTGGCGCGGGTGGAGGTCCGCCGGGCCATCGAGGTGTTCCGGCTCGCGGCCGCCGAGCTCACCCGCTTCGGCGGGTCCATCGTGCCGGTGGACATGACCGACGGGACCGAGGGTGTGGAGTGCGAGGTGCGGCGCTTCCCCGCCGGCGTGGTCGTCGGAATCGTGCCCTTCAACTTCCCGCTCAACCTCGGGGTCCACAAGGTGGCGCCGGCGCTGGCGGTGGGCGCGCCGATCATCGTCAAGCCGCCGCCGCAGGCCCCGAGCGCGCAGCTGCTCCTCGCGGAGATCGCGCAGCAGGCCGGGGCCGACCGCGCCGCCTTCCAGGTCGTCACCTGTGACAACCTGGTCGCCGAGCGCCTGGCGACCGATCCGCGGGTCCGCATCCTCTCATTCACCGGGAGCGCCGCGGTGGGCTGGACGCTGAAGCAGAAGGCGCCGGGGCGGGCGCTTCTCGAGCTGGGTGGGAACGCCGCGGCGCTGATCGCCACCGACGCCGACCTCGAGTACGCGGCGGAGCGCTGCGTGGCCGCCGGCTTCGGCTACGCGGGGCAGGTGTGCATCAAGGTGCAGCGGGTCTTCGTGGAGGCGCAGGCTCACCCCGCGTTCCTCGAGAAGCTGCTCGCACGCACCAAGGTGGTGCCGGCGGGAGATCCGGCCGACGAGCGCACGGTGTGCGGACCGGTGATCGACGACCGCTCGGCGGCGCGGATCGGCGCGTGGGTGGACGAGGCGGTGGCCGGAGGGGCGAAGGTGCTGGCCGGCAACCGGCGCGAGGGGCGGATGCTGCGGCCCACGGTGCTGGCCGACGTCCCCGAGGAGTCCAAGGCGTCGCGCGAGGAGATCTTCGGCCCGGTGGTCGCGGTCTGGCCGGTCGCGGACTGGGAAGCCGGGATGCGGGCGGTGAACGCGGGGCAGTACGGGCTCCAGGCCGGGGTCTTCACCCGGGACCTGCGCCGGGTGCGGCAGGCGTTCCACGGCCTCGAGGTGGGCGGGGTCATCGTCAACGACGCGCCCAGCTTCCGCAGCGACAACATGCCCTACGGCGGGGTGAAGCGAAGCGGCCTCGGGCGCGAGGGCGTGCGCTACGCGATGGACGAGCTCACCGAGGAACGGGTGCTGGTCACCCGGTTGCGCTGAGGCGATCGATGGCGACGTACCGATGTCAGAGCTGTGGTGCCTTCAACCGGGTCGGCTCCGGGTCCGGGACGCCGGTGTGCGGGCGCTGCAAGGAGACGCTTCCCACCACCGGAGCGCCGCAGGACGTGGACTCCCCGGGGCTCGCCCGGGCCATCGCGTCCTCGCCGGTCCCGGTGCTGGTGGACTTCTGGGCGCCGTGGTGCGCGCCGTGCCGCGTGGCGGGGCCGATCTTCGACCAGGTGGCGCGCCGGATGGCGGGCGACGCGATCGTGCTCAAGGTCGACACCGAGAAGAATCCCGACGCCGGCGCGCAGCACGGAATCCGCGCGATTCCCACCGCGGTGCTCTTCCGAGAGGGGAAGGAGCAGGAGCGGCGGATGGGGGTGCAGCCGGCGCCGTCGCTCGAGTCGTGGATTCGCACCGCGGCCGGAGCGGCCTGAGCTCGCTGACGTTCGAGGTCGGCGCGACACGACGCCTTGGACGCTCCAGAGAGAAGACGTTCAGCGGTCCTCACGCCGTCATGGAGGAGAGGAGATGGGCGAAATTCTCGGCATTGCTCGGATCAACGTGCACGAGGGGAAGCTCGAGGAGTACAAGCGCCTCGCCGCCAGGTGCATGGAGTCCGTCCGGACCAAGGACTCCGGGACCTTGCAGTACGACCTGTACTTCAGCGAGAGGCGGTCCGAGTTCGTCGTGATCGAGCGTTATCGTGACTCCGAGGCTCTCCTCGAGCACGTCGCAAACCTGGGCGAGACGATGGGTGAAATCTCCGCGATCGCCGACATCTCGGGAGAGATCCTGGGTTCGCCGAGCGGGGAGCTGCTCAAGGCGCTCGAGGCTCACGGGGTCGGGATCTACTCCCAGTTTCAGTCGATCTGATTCCGGAGGTCAGGCCGTGGGCGGGGGCTTCGACGCGCTCCTCAGCGCCGAGCCCCGGAAGGGCGCCCCGAGCAGTGGAGCGAGGAGGCAGAGGTTGAGCAGCCCCGTGGTGAGCGGAAGGATGCCGAACAGCGCGAGCGCCGTGCCGCCCACCCCCCGGATGACGGACAGCCCCAGGTAGATCAGCAACGCCCCGACGACGATCCTGAGACCACGGCCGAGCGGGCTGGCCATGAAGACGGCAAGGGCCATGTCGAAACCTCCAGGGGACTCTCTGCGGGTGGCGCACAGACTCGCACGTCAGGGCCCACGGCGTCGCTGGGTGGCGAGCGCGACCCATGGGAGAAGGCTATCCCGGGGCGGCAGGCCCGAGGGTGAATCGCCGAGCGAACACGGTGTACAGCACCGGCACCGCGATGCGGGACAGCAGCGTCGCCGCGATCTCGCCCGCCATCATGCTGATCGCCAGGCCCTGGAAGATCGGGTCGGCGAGCATCACCGCGCTGCCCACCACCACCGCCCCCGCCGTGAGGAGCATCGGCCGGAAGCGCACGACGCCTGCCTCCTCCACCGCAGCCTCCAGCGGCATTCCCTCGGAGATCTTCAGCTGGATGAAGTCCACGAGGATGATGCTGTTCCGCACGATGATCCCCGCGCCGGCGATGAAGCCGATCATGCTCGTCGCGGTGAAGAAGGCCCCCAGCAGCCCGTGCGCTGGGAGGATGCCGATCAGGCTCAGCGGGATGGGCAGCAGCACCACGAAGGGAATGACGAAGCTCTCGAACCAGCCCACGACCAGCACGTAGATGAGAACCAGCACCGCGGCGAAGGCCAGCCCGAGGTCCCGGAACACCTCGAGCGTGATGTGCCACTCGCCGTCCCACTTCATCGACAGCCGCTCGGTGTCCGAGGGCATCGAGAGGCCGTGGCGCGGCACGGGCTCACCCTGGGGCTGGATCGTGTCCAGCTTCTGGTTGAGCGCCACCAGCGCGTAGACCGGGCTCTCCTCGCTCCCCGACAGCTCGGCGAGGACGTAGCTGACGGGCATCAAGTTCTTGCGGAAGCGCGGCGGTGCGTCCTCCTCGGCCTCGCGGACCAGCGTCTCCAGCGGCACGGCTCCGCGCTCGCCCTGGACGGGGATCTGTAGGACTTCCGCGAGCTGCGCGCGATGCGCCGGAGCGAGGCCGAGGACGATCGGCACCCGGGTGGTGCCACGGTCCACGCGGATCGTCCCGAGCTCCATGCCCGGCTGGCTGAGCGCCAGCGCCTCGACGACCGCCGCCGGGTTCACCCCCTGGAGCGCCGCGCGCTCGCGGTCGACGCGGAGCTCGGTCCGGGGAGTCACTGCCTCCAGCGACGAGTCGACGTCCACCACCCCGGGCGTCGAGCGGAAGGCGTCGCGCACCTGCGCCGCGAAGCCGTCGCGGGCGGCCGCGCTCGGGCCGTAGATCTCGGCCACCAGCGTCGCAAGCACTGGCGGCCCGGGCGGGATCTCCACCAGCCGGAGGCGGGCGCCCAGCGGGGCCGTGATCGCCGTCAGCTTCGGCCGGAGGACGGTGGCGATCTCGTGGCTGGAACGGCTCCGCGCGTGCTTGCCCACCAGCTGCACCGCGAGGTCGACCTGCTCGGGGGCGCCCCGGAGGAAGGTGTGGCGCACCATCCCCACGAAGGTCATCGGCGCGGCGACGAGCGAGTGCACCTGGACGCCCTCGACGTCCGGATCCTGGAGGAGGACCCCGCCGAGCTGCTGGCCCACCGCGAGGGACTGCTCGCGGGTGGCTCCGGCCGGCAGGTCGACGAACACCTGGAACTCGGACTTGTTGTCGAACGGCAGCATCTTCACCCGGACGAAGCCCACGCCCACCAGCGCCACCGCGCCGGCGAAGAGCGCGAGGATCAGCGCGAGGAAGCCAAGCCGGGCGCGGCTCGAGTGCAGGAGGCTGCGCATGATCCGGCGGTACGTCCGCGTGGACCAGGTCTCGCGGCCCTCAGAGCCTCTGCGGTGGTCGTGCCCCAGCAGCCGGAGCGCGGCCCAGGGCGCGACGACGAACGCGACCCCGAGCGAGAAGAGCATCGCCAGGCTCCCGCCGATCGGGATGGGACGCATGTACGGTCCCATCAGTCCGCGGACGAAGGCCATCGGGAGGATCGCGGCGATGACCGCGAAGGTGGCGAGGATGGTGGGATTGCCCACCTCGTCGACCGCCTCGAGCACGGTGCGGACGAGCCCGTGCTTCCGCTCGGGGTCGAAGAGGTGCCGGTGCACGTTCTCCACGACCACGATCGCGTCATCGACCAGGATGCCGATGGAGAAGATGAGCGCGAAGAGGGTGATCCGGTTCAGCGTGTGGCCGAGCAGCTGGTTGATGAGGAGGGTGAGGGCGAGCGTCACCGGCACCGCGATCCCGACGACCAGCGCCGAGCGCCAGCCCATCGCGAAGCCCACCAGTGTCACCACCGAGAGCGTGGCGATGAGGAGGTGGCGGATCAGCTCGTCCGAGCGCTCGCGTGCGGTGTCGCCGGAGTTCCGGGTCAGCTCGACCTGGACGGTGGCCGGGACGAGCCCTCCGCGCAGCGCGGTCAGCCGCGTCCTCACCTGATCGGCGAGCACGGTGGCGTTCGCCCCGCGCCGCTTCGCCACGTCCACCGAGACGGCCTGCTCGAACCCGGGGCG
>DASXGF010000348.1:0-7712 GCA_036489275.1 Myxococcaceae bacterium
CAGAGCGAGCGCTGCTCGCTCGTGCCGCAATCCTGGCGCTCCACTCCCACTCCGACCATTCCTGCTCGCCGAAGACCAACCTGGCCTTCTCCAGGGGCAGGTCACCGACGCGTTTCAGCGCCGTGCTTCATCGAGGACGCGCGCACCCGATTCCCACTGCCACGGACGACTGCTGTGTGAGAGCCAGCGCTGTCGGTGACGGCCGAAAAAGTCCGCTGAGAGCGGCGCGATCGGACAACTGAAAACCAACCGTGTGCTCGCACTCGCCTCGTGCGCGACACACGAAGAATCGGTCGCGCAACGAGGTGCGGCTGTCAGACAACGACCGACAGGTACGGCTGTCTCCGATTGGATCGATTTCGCTCGGATGACCTGGCCAGATCGCGTGGAACATGATTGAAGCGAGATCGAATGGGAGCTCGTTCCTGGTCCACGCTGGCGCTCCTTCTCCTCGTGGCGTGCGACGGCTCGATCACCGGCCGCGGATCCCCGTCCTCGCCCTCGTCGCCCTCGTCACCCTCCTCACCGTCGTCGCCTCCTCAGACCAGCGATGGGCGGTACGCCTGTGACGCCGGGGTCTACCCCGCGGCAACGCAGGCGCGACGGCTGACGCCGCTGGAGTACCAGAACTCCATCGCTGTGCTGTTCGACGGGCGCCTCACGGCGAGCAGCCAGTATCCGGGCACGGTGGGCAAGTCCATCACCGGGTACTCCACGGAGCCCGCGCTCAACGACATCGGCTCCGGTGGCGCGGAGCAGCTCATGTTCGCGGCCGAGGACGTGGCCCTGCAGATTCCCGCCGCGCTTCCCCAGATGCTTCCCTGCGCCGCCTCGACTCCGGGCGAGCCGTGCCTGAACACCTTCCTCGACAAGTACGGAGTGCGTGCCTACCGGCGTCCGCTCACTGCCGCCGAGCGGACCGAGCTGCTCAATGAGTACCGCGCTGGCGTGGCCTCGGGCGCGAGCTTCTCCGAGTCGATGGCGATGGTGGTGGACCACCTCCTCCAGATGCCGCAGTTCCTCTACCTGGTGGAGCAGGCCGGGGGCACCGGACGGGCGCTCAACGGGTACGAGCTGGCCAGTCGCCTGTCGTTCATGCTGACCGACGCCATTCCCGACGACGCGCTTCTCGCCGCGGCGCCCGACCTCGGGGATCCGGCGACCCTCGAGTCCCAGGCCACGCGCCTCCTCGCCTCAGCACAGGCGAACACCACCCTCGCCCGCTTCTTCCGGGAGTGGACCGGGACCGTGCAGGTCTCGCCGGGGGACAAGGACCAGACGGTCTTCCCGACCTTCGACGCAGCCCATGCCCAGTCGATGAACGCTTCGTTCGACCGGTTCGTCCTCGACCAGGTCCGGAACCAGGGAACGCTGCGGACGCTGTTGCGGAGCACCGACGCCTTCGTGGATGCCAACATGGCCTCCTTCTTCGGTGTGTCCGCCCCGCCCGCCGGGCAGTGGGCCAAGGTGACTCTCGATGCCACGCGGTACACGGGCGTGGTGACCCAGCCGGCGATGCTGGCCTCGCTTGCCCACTCCAGCGAGTCCTCCTTCGTCTTCCGCGGGAAGTTCATCCGGAAGCAGCTGCTCTGCGAGAACCTGGGAATGCCCCCGCCGAACGCACAGCAGACCTTCAACACCATCCCGCTGCCACCGAACCCCACCGGCAAGGACATCTCCGCGGCGGTGGTCGCCCGGCCGGATTGCTCCGGCTGCCACGCGCTGATGAATCCTGCGGGCCTCTCCTTAGAGCAGTTCGATGCGCTCGGGCAGTGGCGCACCAACTACGCAAGCGGCAAGCCCATCGACCCCACCGGAGTGCTGCCGTCAGTCGGTGGGCGGCCCGGCGTTGCCGGGCACGACCTGACCTTCACCAACCACGTCTCGATGATGGAGCAGCTCGCCAGTGAGCCCACGGTGTCGACCTGTCTCGCCACCCAGGTGTTCCGCTTCACCTTCTCCCGGCTGGACACAGCGTCGGACGTCTGCGCGATCCAGGACATCGGCGATGCCGTCAAGGCCGCGGGAGGCAGCCTCAGCGAGGCAATCCTGGCCATCACCGCCACCGACGCCTTCACCCACCGGAGCGACCAGTGAGCCAGCGCATCGATCGCCGGCGTTTCCTTGTCGGATCGGGCGGTGCGCTGCTCGCGCTTCCGATGCTGGAGGCCTTCGCCCCACGCACCGCCTTCGCGCAGACCGCCGCGGCCCCGAAGCGCCTGGTCGTTGTGTTCCACCCTCACGGCCACGTGGTCGGCCCCGGCAGCAACGAGAACTGGGCGCCCCGGACGACGACCGGCCCTCTCCCGGCCGTGGGCACCGCGCCCAGCCCCGCGCTCGCGGCGCTGGCTCCGATCAACAACGAGATCGTCACCCTCGCCAACATCGACAACATCGTCCGCCACACCTCCGGGGATGCCGACGGCCACGCCAGCGCCAGCGCCACCTGCATGACGTGCGTGATGCCCGCCGGGCAGACCCCGAAGGGGCCGGCGATCGACTACGTGGCGGGTCTGCGGCTGAGGTCCAGCGCAGCCCAGAAGATGGCGATCGTCATCCCGGGCCAGGCCGCGCCCTTCGACAACTCGGTCACCGAGAACAACGTGTTCCTCGGCCCCAACGGCACTCCGGGCAACTACCAGGCGATCGACCCCGTCCAGCTGATCCAGGATCTCTTCGCCGGAGTCCAGGTGGGTCCCCCGCCCCCGCCCCCGCCGACTCCCACGTTGCGCGACCGCCTCTCCTCTCGTCGGGCGAGCATCCTCGACGCGGTGGCCAACGGCTTCACCAGCCTCCGGGCAACTCTCAACGCGTCGGACCAGGCGCGGCTGGACCAGCATGCCCAGTTCATCCGCGACACCGAGCTGCGCTACCCCGCCGACCCGCCACCCCCTCCGCCGACGCCGTCGAGCTGTGCGCCGCCGTCCCCCAGCTCGGTCCCGAACTACGACTGGCCGAGCTTCCGGAAGGGCGAGCACGACGACGTGTTCGCGCAGACGCAGATCGAGACCCTGGTGCAGGCGCTGGCCTGCGACGTCACCCGCACCGCCAGCCTCAACTTCTGGGACGCGGGCGATCCCGGCTTCGTCACCGAGTTCACGCCAGGCACGAGCCCGTACATCGCGGGGAACTGGCACGCCAGCGTGCACGGCGACGGCAGCCCGAACGATCCGACCCCCGCCGACCTCACCAAGGGCTTCGGCTTCTACAGCAAGTACTTCACCAAGCTGATCCAGCGGCTGGCCGCCATCCGGGATGTGGACGGGTCACGGCTGCTCGACAACACCCTGGTCCTCTGGGTGAGCGACCTCGGCTACGGCTCGGGTCACTACTGCTACAACTACCCGGTGGTGCTCGCCGGCATGAAGGCCGCGTTCTCCAAGGGTCAGGGGCGCCACGTCGTGGGCACGGTCAATTCACTCGGCGACCTCTATGCCCAGGTGCTCCGGATGCTCGGCGGAAGCGATACCACCTTCGGCACGACCGGCACGCTCTCCAGCGCGGTGGGCTCGACCAGCTTCAACTTCCTCCCGCAGATGGGGCGCCCTGGGCTCATCACCAAGGACACGCCGCTCCACTTCGGGGCGCTCGACCTCTAGCAACCGACTTTTCGCGGTGTGAATCCAGGGGCCACTTTCCGGCTGTGGGTCGAGGCGGAACCGGAGTAGAGCGGCAACCCGTGAACAGCCTCCGCTCACTTCTCCTGCTCGCGCTTTTCGGTGCCACCGCCGCCGCCGCCGACGAGGGCATGTGGCTGCTCAACGACTTTCCCTCGGCCAAGGTCCAGGCCGCGTACGGCTTCGGGCCCTCCCAGCAGTGGCTGGACCGGGTCCGTCTCGGCGCGATCAAGCTCGGAGGCTGTTCGGCCAGCCTCGTGTCCACGCACGGGCTGGTGATGACCAACCACCACTGCGTTCGCGAGTGCGTGCAGGACCTGTCGACGTCCAAGGCCGACTACCTCGAAAAGGGGTTCTTCGCCCGGACCTCGAAGGAGGAGCGCCGCTGCTCACACCTCGAGGCCAGCCAGCTCGTGGCGATCACCGACGTGTCCGAGCGCATCCGCGCCGCGACAGCGGGGAAGCAGGGCGATGCGTTCGCAACGGTCCTCCGCGAGGAGCGGGCGCGCATCGAAGGAGCGTGCACCACCGGCCCCGACGTCCGTTGCGAGGTGGTGAATCTGTTCCATGGCGGCAAGTACCACCTCTACACCTACCGCCGCTTCCAGGACGTGCGCCTGGTCTTCGCGCCCGAGTTCCCGATGGCGGCGTTCGGCGGGTTCGCGGACAACTTCGAGTTCCCGCGGTACGGGTTCGACGTCGGCTTCCTGCGCGTGTACCGGAACGATGCGCCGGTCGAGACGCCGGACGCCCTTCCGTGGTCGACCACCCCGGTGCACGAGGGAGACCTGGTCTTCGTGGCGGGCAATCCCGGCGGGACCGAACGGGTGCAGACCATCGACCAGCTGGCGCTCCAGCGTGACGTGATCCTGCCGACCTTCCTGCAACGCCAGGCCGAGCTCCGGGGGACTCTGCTGGAATTCGCGTCCGGAAGCGCCGAGCTCTTTCGCATCAGCCGTGCCCGCATCCGGACGGTGGAGAACGGGCTCAAGGCCCTGAGCGGTCGCCGCGCCTGGCTGGCGGCTCCGGCGAACTTCGAGCGCAAGGCTGCAGAGGACACCGAGCTGCGGGGTGCGGTGAAGAAGGATCCGGCGAAGGAGGCTCGGTTCGGGCCAGCCTGGGCGGGAATCGCGGAGGCGGTGAAGGCCCAGCGCGAGCTTCAGCTGCGCTACCAGCTGGCCGAGACGAGGGCGGGAAACCAGTCCGATCTCTTCGAGTACGCGCGTCTGCTGATCCGGGCGGCCGAGGAGACCCCGAAGCCCTCGCCCCAGCGGCTGCGCGAGTTCGGGGATGCCCGGCTGCCCATGCTCGAGAACCGGGTGCTCCGGCCGGCACCTGTGCCGAAGTCGCTGGAGCGGGTGCTGCTCACCTTCGCGCTGCGGACGCTCCGGGACACGTTCGGGCCAGACGATGCGCTGGTGCAGGCGGCGATCGGCAGGCGCAGCCCGGAGGAGGTCGCCCGCGAGGCGGTGAATCAGACGCACCTCGACGACCCCGCGGTGCGCGCGGCGCTCTGGAAGGGAGGAGCGGCGGCCATCGCCGCCTCGAAGGATCCGATGATCTCGCTCGCGCGACGGGTGGATCCGCAAGCTCGTGCCATCCGGAAGGAGTACGAGAACCGGGTTGAAGGAGCCCTGGCCCGCAACGGAGAGCTCCTGTTCCAGGCGGCGGTGGCGGTCCATGGGACCTCGAGCTACCCGGACGGGACAGGCACGCTGCGCCTGTCGTACGGGACCATCGCGGGCTGGACCGAGGACGGGAAGCAGATCCCCGCAATGACCCGCGTCTCCGGACTCTTTGCCCGGAACACCGGACAGTATCCGTTCGCCGTGGCTCCGACCTGGCTGGCGGCTCGCCCGAAGCTCGACCCGGAAATGCCGTACAACGTCGCGACGACCAACGACATCATCGGAGGGAACTCCGGCTCGCCGTTGATCAACCGAAACGGCGAGGTGGTGGGGGTCATCTTCGACGGAAACCGCGACTCGCTCGGCGGCGACTACGGGTACGACACGGCGAACAACCGAGCGGTGGCGGTGGACGGCCAGGCCCTCATCGAGGGGCTGCAGAAGGTCTATGGGGCGGATCGGGTGGTGAACGAGATCAAGAGCCGCCCGGAGCCTCGGGGGCATGGCTCGAACTGATCCTCCTGTGCTAACGGGGCTCGCCTCGTAGGCAAGTCGTCCCGATGTTCCGTCCTGGCCTTGCGTCGTCCGGAGGTTCACCCGCGGCCGGCCGGCTCAGTCTGGGGGAAGCTTGAGCTTGGCCAGGAGGGCGGCATAGCGCGGGTCGCCGCGCAGGGAGCCGATGAAGGGGTCGACCTTGAGCTCAGCGAGGCCCGGGTCCCGGCCTTGGTAAGCGCGCTCGAACCACTCGAAGGCATGGTCCCGCTCACCTCGCCAAGCGTAGGCCTCCGCGACCTGGTACGGGGAATCCTCGGCGTGGCTCGCGATCAGCTGTTCCAGAGCCCGACGCGATGCAGCTTCGTTACCCAGGCTGTACTCCGCGATCGCAGTTCCGAACTGCCTGACCCACTCCACTGGGTGGCGGGCGAAAAATGTGAGCGCCTCTGCCGGGTGGCCGTCGAGGAGCTCCAGCTCGCCGAGGTGGCGACTGAAGGCGCGCTCCGGAGCGAGAGCGAAGGCATTTTCGAACGTCGCCCTGGCGGCCGGGTACTGCCCGAGCCGGGTGTAAAGACGGGCGAGCTGGAACGAGGCGGTCGCCGAGAGAGGATCGAGGGCGACGGCCTTCTTTGCCGCGGCCAGTCCTTCGGGCGCGCGGCCGAGCAGGACGAGGATCCAGGCATACCTTTGCAAGGCGTTTTCATTTCCGGGGGCAAGCGCGAGCGCCTCTTCGTAGTCCCTCAGGGCGGCGAGCCAATCCCAGGTGACGGAGACACCAGCCAGCCCTCGGGCGGCGTGAGCCTCGGCGAGCCTAGGGTTCAAGGCGACGGCCTTCTCGGCCTCCGCCATCCCGTCGCGCCGCCAGTCGCTGGTGAAGCGTTTCACCACACTCGAGTCGGCGTTGCCGCCGTACTCGAGGAACGCGGACGCGAGGGCGGCGTGGGCCGGGGCGTAGTCCGGGTCGAGGGCGATCGCCTTCTTGAATTCGCCGATCGCCTCGGGATACTCGGCGGACAAGTGGGTGTTGAGGGCCTGCAGCCCCCGCAGGTACATGGCGTACACCTCGGGCTTCGTCACCTGGAACTCGGACGTCTTACCCTCCCGTTCGGGAAGCACTCTCATCCGTAGGGCGCTGACGACGGCCCGGGCGATCTCGTCTTGCACCGCGAAGACGTCCGCAAGCTCCCGGTCGAAGGTCTGCGACCAGAGCTGGTAGCCGTCCGCGGCGCTCACCAGCTCCGCGCTGACGCGAAGCCGGCCACCGGACTCGCGGACGCTGCCCTCGAGGATGCTGGCCACATCGAGCTTCTGCCCCACCGTGCGCAGGTCCTCGTTCTTCCCTTTGAAGGCGAAGGACGAGGAGCGGGCGACTACATGGAGCCCGGGGACCTGGGCCAGGGCATCGAGAATTTCCTCGGCCACGCCGTCGGAGAAGTACTCCTGGTCGTGCCCCGGGCTCATGTCCGCGAACGGAAGGACGGCGATGGAAGGCTGCTTGGGCTGCGGGGCGGCTACTGAAGCCGGCGCACGCCCGGACCGGATGCCAAGGCCCACGGCGAGCAGCAGGAGCGCGGCGCCCGCAAGGGCGAGCGGCCAGCGGCGCGTGCGTCCGGTGGAGGCGAGCGCCGCTGCTACGTCCGGGGCGTGCTGAAAGCGGCGCCGGGAGTCGCGGTCGAGGCAGCAAAGGATGGTCCGGCTCCAGCGCGGGTCGAGCCCGGGCGCGGCCAGCTCCGGCCGGGGCGGGGGGACGTCGATGCGGCGTGCCGCCGTGGCCAACGGGGTGTCGCCCGTGAAGGGCAGCAAACCGGTCACCATCTCGTAGAGCACCACGCCGAGCGCGTAGACGTCGGTCGCCGGTGAGACGTCACTCCCGGTCACCTGCTCGGGCGCCATGTAATCGGGTGTTCCGAGGATGGCTGCCCCGCCGGTGAGGGAATCGGCCTCGCGGTGCGGCTCGAGCGCCCGGGCCACG
>DASXGF010000386.1:0-7996 GCA_036489275.1 Myxococcaceae bacterium
TGGGGCCTTCACGTAGAGCCGGCGGCCGGCCCAGAACACGACGGTGGCGACGGCCATCAGGATGCCGGGGATGCCGAAGGCGACGCGCGGACCGAAGTGCTCGAGCACCTTGGGGATGCTGGCCGAGGCGAAGAAGCTGCCGAGGTTGATGGACCAGTAGAACCAGCCGAACACCTTCGGGACGAGGGAGCGATTGGCGACGGTGAACTGGTCGCCGACGAAGGACGACACGCAGGGCTTGATGCCGCCCGAGCCGAGGGCGATGAGGAAGAGCCCGGTGTAGAAGCCGCGCTCGCTGCTCTCGAAGTAGGCGAGACAGGCGTGGCCGGCCACGTAGACCAGGCTGAGCCAGAGGACCGTCCGGTACTTGCCCCACCACCAGTCGGCGAGCACGCCTCCGAGGAGCGGGAAGAGGTAGACCCCCATCACGAAGGTGTGGAAGACCGCCTGCGCCTGGTCGGCGCGGTTCCCGGTGTGGCGGGTGAGGAGGGAGTCGACGAGGAACACCGTGAGGATGTTCCGCATCCCGTAGAAGCTGAAGCGCTCGGCGGCCTCGTTGCCGATGATGAAGCGGATCTGCGGTGGGAAGCGCGGTGCGTCGGTCACGGCGGGTCCTCCGTCCGGGGCGCGGCGGCGAGGGTTCCATGCCACGGCCCGGGTGAGGCGCACAACGGTCGGCCCGGAGGGTCAGTGGCCGAGGGTCACCGAGAGCACCTGCCGCACCTCGCCGTACGCGAGCCAGGCCACCGCGGCCACGCCGGCGAGGAGACTCACCGTCTGGAGGAGGGTCTGGACCCGGCCGTCGACCGGCCTGCCCAGGGCCGCCTCCCAGAGGGTGAGGAGCATCCGTCCTCCGTCGAGGGCGGGGAGCGGGAGGAGGAAGAAGAGGGCGAGGGCGAGAGAGAGCGCGGCCAGGGCCCGGAGGAGCGCGTCGGCGCCGGTGCCGGCGGCCTCGGCGGCGCTCCAGACCAGGGTGCCGGCGGTGTGGCTCCGGCCGGGTCCGCCCCAGGGCTGGGCGAGCAGGGCTGCGGCCTCGCGGAGGATGTGCTCGACGACCACCCCGGTGTGGAGCACGGCGAGCCAGAGCGCCTGTCGGAGCGGGAGGCGCTGGAAGACGTAGAGCTGGCGGACGCCGATGCGAGGGCGGCCGTCGGAGTCGAGGTCGGGCGTCACCTCGTAGGTGTGGGTCTCGTTCCCCCGCTCGACGGTCACGGAGGCCGAGCCCTCGGGGGCCCGGCTCAGAGCCTGGACGAACTCGGACCAGCTCAGGAGAGGGTCGCCGTCGACCGAGACGATGCGATCTCCGGGGCGGAGACCGGCCCGGGCGGCGATCGAGCCCGGCTCCACCGAGCCGAGGGTGGTCCCGGCCGGGTGATGGGTGCCGGTGGTGAACAGGCCGGCGAGGAGAAGGACCGCGAGGGCCCAGCTGCCGAGGGGGCCGGCGGCGAAGACTGCCATCCGGCGTCGGACGGAGAGCGCGGCGAAGGGGACGCCCGACGCACGCGTCGCGTCGTGCGGGTTCTCTCCCTCGAGCCTCAGCCAGCCGCCAAAGGGAATGGCCCCGAGCGCCCAGCGTTGGCCGAGCGCACGGAAGCCGAACAGCGGGGGTCCGATCCCGAAGGAGAAGACGACCGCCCGCGTGCCGAAGACGCGCGCCGCGAGGAGGTGCGCCAGCTCGTGGACCGTCAGGAGCACGCCCAGGGCGAGCAGCGCGAGGAGGGCCCGCATGGGTCTGCACGGAAGCGTACCAGCGGTGGCGGTCGGAGTGGACTTCGATTGAAGGCCCCGCGCGGGTGTCCCTAGACTCGCACTCCCGCTCGGATGAACGCACGGATGGCACTCGTGGTCCTCACCTCTTCCCTGATCGGCTGCGGCGGTCGGACGCACACCCAGGAAGAAGGGTGCTATGCCCTGACCCCGGTGCGGCCCTCTGGAATCATCCGGGACGAGTGCCAGCTGCTCGCTGACGCAGCGTCCATCCTCGGGGCCCGGCTGACGCGCTCGGGGAACGTGGTCGAGGTCGACTTCCGGTTCACGAGCCCGAGCGTGGGAGAGCTGCTCGACGTCTCGATGGCCGGCGCCTTCTCGTACAGCGAGGAGGCCTTCAGCGCCGACGGAACCGCGTCCAACATCCTGCTCCCGATCGGCGGGCAGACTTGCCAGCTTCAGCTGGTGGACGTGCACCTGGACGCCACCACGGACACGCCGACGCGGTTCTCCGGCGTGATCCGGATCACCACCTCCACGCCGAGACCCGAGACGTGCATCTGTCAGGCCTGGTTCGAGTACCAGGCCGAGCTGAGTAGCACCCCCAGCGTCTGTCCCTAGAGGAGCGTCGCCATGGCAGACCCAGCCTCCCCGGAGATCACCTCGGTGCTGACGGAGGGGCGCGTGTTCCCGCCCCCGCCGGAGTTCTCGCGCCGGGCGCACATCAAGTCGATGGACCAGTACCGGGAGCTGGCCGCGCAGGCGGAGCGGGATCCGGAGGGTTACTGGGGGGCGCGGGGCAAGGAAGAGATCTTCTGGAAGACGCCGTTCCAGAAGGTCCTGGAATGGAAGCCGCCGTTCGCCAAGTGGTACGTCGGCGGGACCACCAACCTCTCGTACAACTGCCTCGACCGGCACCTCGCGACGCACGGGGACCGGACGGCGCTGATCTTCGAGGGTGAGCCCGGTGACCAGCGGCGGCTGAGCTACCGCGACCTCCACGCCGAGGTCTGCAAGCTCGCGAACGGGCTGAAATCGCTGGGGGTCAAGAAGGGAGATCGGGTCGGCATCTACCTGCCGATGATCCCCGAGGCCGCGATCTCGATGCTGGCCTGCACTCGGATCGGCGCGGTGCACTCGGTGGTGTTCGGCGGGTTCTCGGCGGAGGCGCTCCGCGAGCGGATGAACGACGCGGGGGCGAAGGTGGTCATCACCTCCGACGGCGGGTGGCGGAAGGGCGCGGCGGTGCCGCTGAAGACGAACGTCGACCAGGCGCTGCCCGAGATGTCGACGGTGGAGAAGGTCATCGTCGCCCAGCGGACCGGGAAGACGCCGCCGGCCAAAGGTCCAAAGGACGTGCTGTGGAGCGAGCTGGTGGCGTCGCAGCCGGCGACCTGCGAGCCGGAGTGGGTGGACAGCGAGCACCCGCTGTTCATCCTCTACACCTCGGGCTCGACCGGGAAGCCGAAGGGCGTGCTGCACACGACCGGCGGGTACTCGGTGAACGTGTCGCTGACCACGCGTTGGGTGTTCGATCTGAAGGAGTCGGACATCTACTGGTGCACCGCGGACGTGGGCTGGGTCACCGGCCACAGCTACGTGGTCTACGGGCCATTGATGAACCGGGCGACGGCCTTCATGTACGAGGGCGCGCCGACGACGCCGGGCCCGGATCGCTTCTGGGAGATGATCGCCCGGAACAAGATCACCATCCTCTACACGGCGCCGACGGCGATTCGCGCGTTCATGCGGCTCGGGGAAGAGCTTCCGAAGAAGCACGACATGTCGAGCCTGCGGCTGCTGGGGACCGTGGGGGAGCCGATCAACCCCGAGGCGTGGATCTGGTACCGCGAGGTCATCGGCGGCGGGCGGTGCCCGATCGTCGACACGTGGTGGCAGACGGAGACCGGGGGAATCATGGTGACGCCGCTCCCCGGGGCGACGCCGACGAAGCCGGGGAGCGCGACGCTGCCGCTGCCGGGGATCAAGGCCGAGGTGCTGGACAAGGACGGGAAGCCGGTGCCGCGGGGCTCGGGCGGGAAGCTGTTCGTCACGCGGCCGTGGCCGTCGATGCTGCGGACGGTGTACGGCGACCCCGAGCGGTACGAGAAGACGTACTTCAGCGAGATTCCCGGCGTGTACTTCACCGGAGACGGCGCGCGGGTCGACCAGGACGGCTATCTCTGGGTGATGGGCCGGGTGGACGACGTGGTGAACGTCGCCGGGCACAGGCTGGGAACGGCGGAGGTGGAGAGCGCCCTGGTGTCGGAGGGGCGGGTCGCGGAGGCCGCGGTGGTGGGCCGTCCGGACGACCTCAAGGGAACGTCGCTGGTGGCGTTCGTCACGCTGAAGAAGGGGATCGAGCCGACGGCCGCCATCAAGCAGGCGCTCGCGGCGCACGTGGCGAAGGAGATCGGGGCAATCGCGCGTCCCGACGAGATCCGCTTTGCCGAGGGGCTGCCGAAGACCCGCTCGGGAAAGATCATGCGCCGGCTGCTCCGCGACGTGGCCGCGGGCCGCCAGACGACCGGCGACACGACGACCCTCGAGGACCTCAACGTCCTCGCCACGCTGCGAAACAACGAGGAATAGCCCCCCGCCCCATCGAAGGTGTCCATCGAAGGTGTCAGGCACCTTCGATCCGGCCCCATCGCCAACCTCGATCGGGTGAGGGAGAAATGTCCTGTTCTTCAGGTACGTTAGGCCGCTCCCTCGCAGGATCGCGCGATCGAAGGTGTCTGGCACCTTCGATGGGAGGGCCCAGCTGGACCGTGCCCCGTGTCGCCGGTTCGGAGCGGCGGAATCTGCCGAGAGCGGAAGGCCGCTAGGACCCAGAGCGCCGCATTGAAGGTGTCCATTGAAGGTGTCAGGCACCTTCGATCGGGCGGGTTTCGAGCCCGGTCGCGCGGGCCTACGGCCGCTCCTCGGCGTCGCAGTCCTTCAGGACGCGGAAGCCGTCGAGGAAGCGGTCGACGTCGGGCGCCGGGCCGCGCCACATCGCCATGAGCGTGTAGACACACTGGCCGGCCGCGACGACCTGGATGCGGATCTCCAGGCCCTGTGAATGGAAGGCGCAGGCCTGCGCGGAGCGGCCGTCGCGACGGGTGCCCCGCGCGTCGGTGGTGATCTCGTAGTTGCGTGCGCGCGCGAACTCGGCGCAGAAGCCGTCGAGGACGCCCTGCGGATCGAGGCGTCGCCCGGGCGCGGGCCGTCGCCGCTGGACCAGGAAGGCCTGATCCTCGTTGCCTCGCGACTCGATCGAGAGCAGTCGCTGGCTCCCCTCGGTTCGCTCGGTCTCGATGCGGAGCGGGGGCGGAACCTCGGCCGTGAACGTCCCATCGGGGGAATCGAACCGCGGCCAGTTCGGCTTGCAGCCACCCGCCGCCAGCAGCAGGCCGAGCGCGAGCAGCTGTCTCGAGCGCTCACCCATGGCGCGAGAGGTGCACGACCGCGGCCTCGAGCAGTGCCGCGATGCCACGCTTCGAGGTGTGGACGAGCTTGCGCCGTAGCGGCGGCGCCGCGCCGGTGTAGAGCGTGCTCACGCGGTGGTCGAGCTCCGAGCCTCCCCAGAGGAGCACGAGGTCCGCCCACTCTAGATCTAGCCGGGCCTGGTTGAGGGTGCGCCGCTCGGTCCCGTCGATCAGGCGGAGCTCGAGCCGCGGCGAGAGCGCATCGCGCAGCTCCTCCCGGACCGAGGGGGACCCCCCGACGATGCCCAGCCTGCGCACCCCGGCGCGCTCGCAAGCGGTGAGCAGTGCCTCCTCGGCCCGGCGGTTGTCCGAGCCGCCGCAGGAGACGCACGCGGTCCGTTGAGCCGTGCGGACCGGGCTCCGGCCGGAGCGCGCCGCCGCCGCAACACAGGCCGGGGTCGCGCAGTGCTTGAAGAGCTGCTCGTCGAGGACCGACCGGGCGCGGTCCTCCTTGGCCGCACTCATCCGGGCCTTGCCCGCGCGGGTGAGCCCGGCTGCCTCGAGCGCCTCGCGGGCCCGTGTTCGCCCCTCGGGGAGATCGAATCCTTCCGTCGACAGCCAGGCCTCGATGTCGACGTCGTGGCTCACGGACCGGACGGTTCCGGCGGAACCGGCGGCGGCTCGAAGAGCAGCTCCTGGATCGGGTCCAGACCGAGGGCCTGCCGCACCGGCGCGAAGCTCCGTCGGTGGATGGGGCAGGCGCCGAGCGCCCGCAGCGCGGCCTCGTGCTGCGGCGTGGGATACCCCTTGTGCGCGCTGAACCCGTAGCCGGGGTAGGTCACGTCGAGCTTGGCCATGTGCGCATCGCGGGTGGTCTTGGCGATGATCGACGCGGCGGCAATGGTCAACGAAAGCGCGTCGCCGTGGATGATCCCCCTCTGCGGAATCGAGCACTCGGGGATCCGCCGGGCGTCCACCAGGACGAAGGTCGGAAGGGGCGACAAGCCGAGCAGGGCACGGCGGAGCGCGAGGAGTCCCGCGTGGTAGATGTTGAGCCGGTCGATCTCCTCCACCTCGGCCACGCCCACCGCCCACGCGATCGCATCGCGCTTGATCTCGACCGCCATCCGCGCGCGGGTCTCGGCGTCGAGCACCTTGCTGTCGTCGATGCCGCGCAGCTTGTAGCTCCGGGGGAGGACGACTGCGGCCGCGACCACCGGACCGGCGAGCGGAGCCATCCCGGCCTCGTCGACGCCGGCGACGTGCAGGTGCCCGGCGTCCCAGAGCTCCACCTCGAACCTGAGGAGATTCCGGAGACGCTGCCCCTCGGAGCGGTTCTTCTCTCGACGCGAGCGGATGGCTCGGGCGAGCTCGCGGGCGGCGCGCCGCTCATCCAGCTCGAGCGCCTCGAGGAGTCCGTCGGGAACGGGGCGTCCCCGCGTGATGAAGCGCTCGCGAAGCTGACCGATGGGCTGGGCGAGGAACCGCTCGAGTTCGGACATCGTGGTGGCGAAGAACGCTACACGCGTGGACCGACAGGCCGGAAGTGTCCCGGCGTGCCGGTGCGTCGTGCCCTGGGCAACCCGCGCGGTCGGTTCGGGTCAGGAGGCGCCATCGAGAGGCGCTCCGGCCCACCGTTCGAACGCGGCGCGCTGGGCATCGGAGGGCGACTCGATCGGAGCGAGCCACGCAGCGTCCTCGGGTCGGCGCTCGAGAGTCACCGGGACCTCGACCAGGAGGTCACGCCGGAAGACCGAGATCTTGAGGAGCTCGCCCGGGCTTCGATCGTCCGCGCGCGAGACCAGGGCCGCGGCGTCGCCCTTGACGCCGTCGACCGCGATGACCTCGTCGTCGGGGTAGAGGCCGGCGGTCTGGGCCGGAGAACCCTCGAGGACGCTGGCGATGCTGTTGCCGCGGGCGATGATGCCGGTCCATCCGCGCGCTCGCGTGTCCCCTTCCTTGAGCCGCGGAGGCGTCCCGCCCTTGTCGCCCACCGACTCGCGGATGCGAGCGCGGAGCCGGAGCCCCACGTGCTCCAGCACCGAGGTGTCCAGCTCATCGGTGCTGCGGAGCGCGCGGTCGAAGAAGGCCTTGAGGTCGGTGCCGGCGATCTCGGACGCCGCAGCCTCGACTCCCTCCTCGGGGACGCCCTTGCCGTCCCCGTACCGACTCCAGAGGAGCCGCATCACGTCGTCGAGGCTGCGCGCGTCGCGGGTGCGCCGGCGGATCTCGAGGTCGAGGCAGAGCGCGACGAGCTCGCCTTTCAGGTAGTAGGAGATCGCGCTGTTCGGAGTGTGCTCGTCCTGCCGGTAGTACTTGACCCAGGCGGTGAGCGACGCCTCCTCGAGCGTCTGGACCCGCCGGCCGGGGGTGGCGGCGAGCGCGGAGAACGCCTCGCCCAGCCGCACCAGGTAGCGCGAGGGGCTCATCCTCCCCGCGCGGCGCACGAGCAGGTTGTCGTAGTACGAGGTGATGCCCTCGAACGCCCAGAGCAGCCGGGTGTAATTCTCGCCGGCGTAGTCGAAGGGAACGAAGGCGCGCGGCTTCAGCCGCTTCACGTTCCAGAGGTGGAAGTACTCGTGCGAGGCGAGGGTGAGGAAGTCCTCCCAGCCCTTGGGCGTGGAGATCTGCGCACGCGGATAGATGAGCGCGGTCGAGGCGGCGTGCTCGAGGCCGCCCCGCCCCTTGTCCACGAGGTAGAGGAGGAAGAGATAGTGCGGCATCGGTAGGCCGCCCCACAGCGCTGCCTCGGCGTCGCAGACCGCGGCGAGATCCGCGGCCAGCTTGCTCGCGTCGACTGGGCCTCCCCAGACCACCACCTCGTGCGGGACGCCGCCGGCCTCGAACCGGATCGGTCGGTGCGGGCCGACCTCCACCGG
>DASXGF010000409.1:0-3144 GCA_036489275.1 Myxococcaceae bacterium
TCCGCCGGGGGAGTCGATGGTGGATGGCGTGTCTGTGCTCCGGTTCTCCAACCCGAGACCAAGACCCATGCACGAGCTGAACGCCCTCTCCAGGGGAATGTTCGGGCGCTCCCAGGACCGCGCGGCCGAGGAAAACTGGATGGCTCTCCAGGGTCCCCTCCTCCCCGGCCTGTGGCGGCATCTAGCGGAGCGAGGGGCGGAGTACGACGGCGTCGTGGCCTTCACCTATCTCTACGTTCCCACCGCCTGGTCGATTCCTCTCGTGGGCGACCGGGCCTTCCTCGTTCCCACTGCCCATGACGACGAGGCGCTCGGGTTCGACGCTTACGCCGAGGTGTTCGAGCGACCGCGAGCGCTTCTGGTGAACACCCCTGAGGAGCTGGAGGTCATCGCGCGTCGATTCCCGAGGCACGCACGAGCCCGGGTGGTTGGCGTGGGGGTGGATGCGCCGGAGGCTCGAGGCGAGCGGTTTCGTAGGCGATTCGACGTGTCCGCGCCATATCTCCTGTACGTGGGCCGGGTGGAGCGTGGAAAGGGAATTCCCGAGCTGCTCGACGGGTACGAGCGCCTGCGAGCCAATGTCGCGAGACCACCCGATCTGCTGCTGGCTGGCGAGGCGAGCCTCGAGGTGCGGGCAGAAGGAGTCAGGACACTCGGCCGGGTCACCGAGCAGGAGAAGTGGGACGGGCTCGCCGGAGCGCAGGCCACGGTGGTCCCCTCGCCACGCGAGAGCCTCTCCTTGCTCACCCTCGAGGCGTTCGCGGTGGGCACCCCAGTGGTAGGAAACGCTGCGAGCGCGGTGGTCCGCGGACACCTCCACCGGAGCGGCGCGGGAGTGACCTACGCCGACGGTGCGGGGTTCGTCGAGGCGGTGGAACGGGTCGAGGAAGCCCGTCCAGTGATGGCCGATGCAGCCCGGAGGTACGCGGCGAGGTATGGATGGGCAGAGGTGGTGAATGCGTACCGCGAGGAGATGGACGCGCTGGTGAGGGCTCGATGAAGCTGCTGGGACGGGACATCGACGCGGCGACGCTGCTGAGGCTGGCGCGGGAGCGCCTCGAGGCGCGGGGGATTCGCGAGGACGCTCCGCCGCTCGACGAAGAACCGGAGCCGGTGCTCGAGCCCCTCTCCTTCCTGGCCCGCTCGCTCGAGGCTGATGCCGATCCCACGGAGGGCTTGCCAATCGTCAGCCACCGGAGCGGTCTCGGACGGGGCGTGGTGCTCGCCAAGCTCATCTTCCGGCGCGCTTGCCAGCCGTTCATCAACGAGGCGCTCGGGCGGCAAAGGCTGTTCAATGGCCATGTGCGGGACATCTCGGCGCAGCTCGCCGCGGAGGTGATCCGCCTCCGGGCGCGGGTGGAGGCGCTGGAAGCGGAAAAGGCCACCCGGGAGCACACCGCGCGGCTCTCTCCCACGCCACGCCGCGGGACCGGAAAACGCCGGCGATGATCCGCAACCTTCGGGAGTTATGGCAGTACCGGGCGCTGCTCTGGAACCTGACCCAGCGAGAGTTGAAGGCCCGCTACCGGGGATCGGCACTCGGATTCCTCTGGACCTTCGTCAACCCGCTGCTGCTGATGGCGGTCTACGCGCTGGTGTTCGGAGTCATCCAGAAGAACAACATCCCTCACTACACGTACTTCGTCTTCGTGGGTCTCCTGCCCTGGATCTGGTTCTCGACCTCGGTGGGCGCGGGGGCGAGCACCATCAGCGACCGCCGGGTTCTCCTGACCAAGGTGCGCTTTCCCGCGCAGGTGCTCCCGGCGACGGTGGTGGGCACGAACCTCATCAACTTCCTGCTCTCCCTCCCATTGATGGTGGCGCTGGGAGCGGTGTTCGGCGTCTGGCCCAGTGTGCACGCCCTGGCCTTCCCGCTCGTGCTGTTCGCGCAGCTGGTGTTCACGCTCGCAGTGACCTTCATCGTCTCGGCGCTGAACGTCCGCTTCCGGGACCTGCAACACATCGTCCAGAACGTGCTGACTCTCTGGTTCTTCGTCACCCCGGTGCTCTACATCCCCAACGCGGTGCCCGAGGTGGCCCGGAGGCTGTACCTCATCGCCAACCCGATGGCGGTGATCATCAACTCGTACCACGGCATCTTCTACGAGCATCGCTGGCCCCACTGGCGGGGCCTGAGCTTCGTGACCCTCGCCTCGCTGCTGCTGCTCATGGTGGCGGCCCGGGTCTTCGAGCAACGGCGCGAGGAGTTCGCCGAGCTGGTCTGAGCCGCCATGAGCGACGCCATCGTCCTCAGCCACGTGAGCAAGAGTTTCCGGAAGAGCACCATCCGGCGCGAATACACGACGCTGAAGAGCGAGCTCGTCCGGTGGCTCCGGCGGCAGAAGCGTCCCGAGCTGCCCACCTCGAGCATTCACGCCCTGAAGGACGTGTCGCTCGCCGTGCCGCAGGGGAAGACCTTCGGCCTGGTGGGGCGGAACGGCTCCGGCAAGTCGACGTTGCTCAAGCTGGTGACCGGCATCTACAGCCCCACCTCCGGGACGGTGGAGGTCCACGGGCGGATCTCCGCCCTGCTGGAGCTGGGAGCCGGCTTCCATCCCGACTTTTCGGGTCGAGAGAACATCCACGTCAACGGGATCATCCTCGGAATGTCGCGGAAGGAGATCCGTTCCCGCGCTGAGGAGATCATCGAGTTCTCGGAGCTGGGGGACTTCATCGACGAGCCGGTGCGCACCTACTCGAGCGGCATGTACGCCCGACTGGCCTTCGCGGTGGCGACGCACGTCGACCCGGAGATCCTGATCATCGACGAGATCCTCAGCGTCGGTGACGAGCACTTCTCGCGGAAGAGCACTGCGAAGATGGAGGAGTTCCGCAGGGCGGGGAAGACCATCCTGCTCGTGACGCACGACCTCGGAACCCTGCAACGCCGGTGCGACATGGCCGCCTGGCTCGATGCGGGTGAGCTGAAGGCGGCGGGCGATCCGGTGGAGGTGGTGAACGCATACCGGACGGCGGTGGCGGAGGCCGAGGTGGTCGCGGTGGAACACCCGGCGAACGTGGTGCGGCAGCGCCTCGCCGTGCAGCCCCGCTCGGGGCCGGCGGCCGAGCCGGGGCGGCGCTGGGGCAATTTCCGGTCGGAGCTCGGTCCGGTGATGCTCCGGGGCGCCGACGGGCCGCAGCACG
>DASXGF010000423.1:0-19210 GCA_036489275.1 Myxococcaceae bacterium
GTGAGGAGCACCTCCACGCCCTCGTGCTCCAGCGCGGCCTTGAGCCGGCGGGCGACGTCGAGCGAGACCGCCTTCTCCAGCTGCCCGTCGGGGCTGATCGCCCCTTCCTGCGCACCACCGTGCCCGGGGTCCAGCACCACGCGGGGCCGCGGCGCAACCGGAGCGGCGACCAGGAGCGCGGAGCAAAAAAATGCCAGGGCGGAGGTCATCCGCCCCGGCATGTTACCGGGTGCTGCGCTTGCGGCCTACTTCACCTCGACGGTCTTCCCGTCCGGTGCCGTCTTCTCGTGCTTCACGACGTTGCCGTGGGAGTCCTTCTCGATGGTCTCCTTGGTGTCGGAGGAGACGTCGTTCTTCATGCCCGGGGCGTCGTGCGTCGCCTTCTTCTCCACCTTGGTGCTCGTCCCACCCATGGAGTTCTTGTCCACGTCCTTGGTGTAGGTGCTCTTGTCGGTGGTGGAGTTCATCCCACCCGCCGGATCGGTCGTCGACTTCTTCTCGGTCTTGACCGAGCCCGTCCCGTCCGCGTTGTGCTTGGCGGTCGTCTTGCTCTCGCTCGTGCTCTTGGTGTCGTCGGCGCGGGCCGTCCCGGTGAGGGCCAGCGCCATCGCCGCGGTCATTCCGTTGATCAGTCGCTTCATGCAGCCTCCTTGGATCCCCCAAAGCTCGTCATCGATCCACGAAACGCAACTGCCCAGCGTTCGGACGTTTTCGACCGGACGAGAAAACACCAGGGCGGAGGACGTCCGCCCTGGTGCGTGAAAACTCGGAGGCGATGGCGACTTACTTGGCCGGAGCGGCCTGAGTGTCCGGATGAGCGGTCTTCTCGTCGGTCTTGGTCTTCTTCTCCGTCGAGTAGGAACTCGTGTCGGAGCCGCCCGTTCCCTTCTGCTCCGTCTTCTTCTCCGTCTTCATCGTGGTGCCATCGTCGCTCTTCGTCGTCGTGCTCTTGCTCTCCGTGGCGGCCTTGGTGTCGTCAGCTCGTGCGGTGCCGACCACCGCAAGCGCCAGTGCCGCGGTCATGCCGATGATGAGTCGCTTCATGGGACAGCCTCCTTGCTCAGGGACAATCCAAGCTGGTCATCGAGGCAGGGAGCGCAAGGTGGCCTTCACTCCACGTCGATGCGCGGGCGTCCAACACTCAGCTCTCCGATGACAGCCACCTCGACCCCCACCCGGGCGAGCGTTCGCTCGGCCTTCGGGAGCGCGGTGCGTGGCACGGCGGCGAGAAGACCTCCGTTGGTCTGGGCATCGGCGAGGACGTGGCGGATCGCCACCGGAAGCTCGGAGGGGAAGCGAACGTGCTGCGAGAAGTGTTCGAGGTTGGCCGTCGTCCCGCCAGGAACGACGCCCTGCTCCGCGAGCGCAGGGACGCCCGCCAGGATGGGCACGCGCTCGAGGAAGAGGCGCGCGCGGAGCCGGGCCCCGAGCGCCATCTCGGTGAGGTGACCGAGGAGCCCGAATCCGGTGACGTCGGTGAGCGCGTGCACCGGGAACTTCCCCGAGGCGAAGACCTCCCCGGCCGCGCGGTTCAGCCGGGACATCAGCTCGACCACGCTGCGCTCCAGCTCCGGCGAGGCGATGCCTCGCTTGATGGCGGTGGTGGCGATGCCCGAGCCGAGCGGCTTGGTGAGGATCAGCGCGTCCCCCGCGCGGCCGCCGGCGTTGGTGAGGATGCGGCGCGGGTGCACCAGCCCGGTGACCGCCATGCCGTACTTGGGCTCGGGATCGTCCACCGAGTGGCCGCCGAGGATGGGGATGCCTGCCTCGTCCGCCTTGCTCTGCCCGCCCTCGAGGATCCGGCCCAGGGTCTCGAGCGGAAGCGCCTGGGTGGGGAAGGCCACGAGGTTCAGCGCGAAGAGCGGACGGGCGCCCATCGCCCAGATGTCGGAGAGCGCGTTGGCGGCGGCGATCTCGCCGAAGGCGAACGGGTCATCCACCACCGGGGGAAAGAAGTCGACGGTGGAGACCACCGCCTCGCGGGCGCTCAGACGGTACACCGCGGCGTCGTCGGACGTGCCGAAGCCCACCAGCGCCCGCGGGTCCTTCCTCGTCTTCAAGCGGCGCAGGACCTGCGCCAGTTGCGCCGGTCGGAGCTTGGCGGCTCAACCGGCGCAGTGACTGAACTGGGTCAGTCGCCGCGGCGTCTCGGTGCTCATGGGAGTCTTCTGCCGAAGAATCAGCCGGCGCGCACGTAATCCTTGCGCATCAACGTCAGGATCGCCTCGGCGATGGTGACGTCGTCGGCCTCGGAGTGGTCCATCACCGCACGGAGGGTGCCGTGGTTGTGGACCAGCTGGAGCAGGTCCAGCTGCTCGGGGGTCAGGTCCCGGAGGCGGGGCACCAGGGGGCGGCGGACGACGAGCGTGGACTCGGCCGGCGGCAGCTGCGCCTCGATGCGTTTGAACTCGTCGAGGAGCCGGAGGGCGTCCATCAGCAGCGCCTCGGTGGAGCGGTCCAGCTCGACCATGAACTCCTGGCCGTCGGGCGGTTGCAGCTCGAAGTCGCCCTCCTCCCAGGTGATGATCCGGTTGAAGCTCTTCTGCGGCCCGAGCGCGTGATCCCCGTCCACCACCGCGTAGTAGACGCGGCCCTGGCGCAGGTAGATCCGGCCCTCGTGCGCGCCGGTGACGACGAGCACGCCGTTCTTCTTCGAGGTGTGGAAGAGCTGGAGCAGGTCGGGGAGCGGGATGTCCTCGATCTTCCCGGTCATCGACGAGGTCTTGTTGGTCTTCGACGCCTGGACCTGAGCAGCCTCCTCCAGCCGCTCGCGCATCTCGGCATCGGAGAGCTCGGCCTGCGCCCCTGCTTCGCGCTGGACCAGCTTGAGGATGGAGGTGCCGATGAGGATGCGGTCGCCCTCCTTGAGGCGCGACTGCCGGATCTTCTCGCCGTTGACGAACGTGCCGTTGGTGCTGCCCAGGTCCTCGATCAGCACCTTCCCCGGGCCGACGGTGATCTTCGCGTGCTTCCTGCTGACCATGTCCTCGACCAGGACCATGTCCAGCTCGCTCGAGCGGCCGATGGTGACCTGACGGTTCATCTTCAGGGGGAACTCGCCCCCCTGGTATTTGCCGGAGATGAACCGGAGGGCCCAGGCCGTGTCGCCGCTCGACGCTGCCATCGTCGTGAGATCACCCTACAGCAGCCCCCCGGCGAAGACGAAACTTCCAGCGTTGCCGGAGGGATGTAGCTGCAGGCGGCCCGTCCGGGGTTCCGGTCCCCGGGACGTGGAGCTGAGGACCGCCTCCTCGGTGACGAGTACTTCCCCCCGCTCCGATCGGAGATACCAGGCGCGCGGCTCCCACCGATGCCCCGGAAGGCGCAGCAGGGAGTCGATCCGCGCATCCGCCAGGGCACGGTCCCGGTCCGCCGGCTGGACGAGCGGCGCCAGCGCGTCGTTCGAGCTCCCGGACAGGAGCCCCGCCCGGCTCCAGAGAGCCGAGAGCGCTCCGGCCAGCGCGGGCGCCAGCGAGCCCTCCAGCTCCCACCGCCCACCCCGTCGAACGAACTGGACGCGCTCTCGCCCGAGCGAGGAGACCGCCACGCCCCCGCATGATCCAGAGGCATCGAGCGTCGCGACCGCCGAGGCCCGATCGCCCTCCACGGTGATGCTGAAGCGGTCGAAGCGGAGGCTGCGCGGCTCGAACGCCGGCGCACCGGGGACGGGGATGGGCGCGCGGGCCAGCTCGGCGGCGCGCAGCGCGGCGATCAGCTCCGGCTCCGGACCCCCGGCGGCACCGAGCATGCGGGGGAGGGTTGCCCAGACGGCGCCGACGAGGCCGCAGAGACCGAGGAGCACGAGGACCGCGCGTGTTCCGCGCCGGTCGCCGTCGCTCACGTGCCGAGCATCTTCTGGGCCCGCTCGGCAGCGGGCGTCCCCGGCAAGCGGGTGATGACCCGCTGCAGAGCGTCGCGCGCCTTGGTCTGGTCCTTGAGGCGCGAGTACAGATCGTGGAGGCGGAAGAGGTACCTGTCGTCCTCCGGCCCGGGGTACTTGTGGACCACGGTCTCCAGGCGATTGGCGGCGGCGGCCCAGTGGTCGCGCTTCTCGTAGAAGTCGGCGACGTAGACCTCGTGGCGGACCAGCCGCTCCCGGATGTCGGCCTGCTTCTTCCTCGCGTCCTCGATGTACTGGGACTGCGGGTAGGTCTTCGTGAAGTCGCTGAGCGCTTCCCAGGCGGCCTTGACCTGCGTCTGGTCCTTCTCGCTCGAGGGCGGGAGCATGAACCAGTCGCTGGGAATGTCGCGGTAGTGCGAGAGCGCCGCGTGGTAGGCGGCGTAGTCCACCTTCGCGTGCGTGGGGTGGAGCTTCACGAACCCGGTGTAGCGGTCCGCGGCCTCGGTCCAGAGCTCGCGCTCGAACGACACGTCGGCCAGGCGGAGCTCGGCCTGGCGGGAGGCCTCGAGGAAGGGGAACTTGGTCTTGACGTACTCGAAGTACTTCTCGGCCAGCTGGTACTGGTTGCTGTCCAGGGCCTCGTCGCCGCGCTTGAGGTTGGTGCTCGCCTCGCTGGCGTAGTTGGGCTCGCCGAAGTCGCCGTTGCCGGAGAACATTCCGCAGGCGGGGACGAGGACCAGGGCGGCGAGCGGCAGGAGGCGGGAGGGGCGCATCGAAAGGCCGAACACCCTAGCCTCCTTCCTCCATCCCTTCCACCCCGGGAAGCAGCTCCCGGACCAGTGCCGGCTCGAAGCCGCGGGCCAGGAGCCTGCGGGCGGAGCGGCGTGGCGGCTCGCCGGGGTGGACGACGCGGGCCGCGGCCGCACGGGCAGTCCAGCCCTCCTCGCGGATGGCCTCGGCGAGGGCCTCCTCGGCGAGCGCGGGCTGGTATCCTTGCTGGACCAGCCGCTGGTGCATCGCCTCGCGGGCCCACCCGCCTCGGAGGACGAGTGCCCGGGCGCGGACGCGGGCCGAGCGGCCGTCGTCGAGCGCACCGAGACGGGTCGCCGCCTGCACCTCGGCGTCGATCTCGTGCTCGGACAATCCGGCACGACGCAGCGCTTCCCGCAGCGCCACGGTCGACACCTCGCGGCGAGCAAGCATCCGGAGCGTCCGAAGACCCGTTTCCCCGCCGACGCCAGCGGTGTTACGCCTCACGTTGCATGCACCCCGCCCTGGGACGGTACATGGATTTTCAGACCGCGTGGGGCGTCTGGCAGCGCCGGAACGGATGCGCGCCGGACGAGCCGACGGACGAGGCCTTCGTCACGGCGGCGCGGTCCCGGCCGGATCTCTGGTCCACGGTGGAGCGGGCATGCGGGAAGGCGCACCCGCCAGAGGATGCGCAGAACGCGCTGCTCGCGCTCGCGGCGCGGACCGCGAGCACCGTCCTCGGAGACGACGACCGGCTCTCCGGTCCGCTGGAGCGGGCGCGGGGCGCGCTGGAGTCCGAGGGCGCGATGCCGGATCAGATCGACGCGCTCGTCGGCGCGGTGCTGCTCGAGGAGGCCTTCGGGGACGACATGCCGGCCGACGGGTTCGACGCGGCGTTCGTCGCCGAGTCGCTCGACACGCTGGCGCATCTGGCGACGCTCACTCCCCAGCGCGTGGCGGCGCTGGAGCTCGCCTTCGCGGGGGGGCCGGACGGCGCCGAGCGGAGGAACCGGCGAATCGCCGCGCAGACCCTCTGCGGAGTGGCCTGGTCGGAGGGGCCGGACCTCGTGAGCCGCGAGCACCTCGAGGCGGCGGCGGAACGGCTCGAGCCGGCGCAGCGGATCGCCCTGGCCGAGTTCGTCGATCACCTCTCGGAGATGCGCCTCATCGGGCCGCGGCGACGTGTCCGGCTCCGGCGGGTGCTCGCCGAGCTCTGAAGCCGGTTCTCCCGCCGAGCGGGGACCGGCTCAGAACCTCTCGATGTGGAAGTCGTCGTCGGCCGCGGGCAGGCCGCTGCCACTGGCACCGCCGCCGGCGGGCTTCGCGGCGGGGGTGGCGCCCGGACGGGGGGGCGTGCTCGGGTTGATGCGGCCCAGCGGCGTTCCCGGCGCTCCTCCCGGACCAGCGGGAGCACGGGGCGCGGGCGCCGCGGTGGCGCCGGGCGCCGGCGCCGCAGCGGGAGACCCTCGCTGGGCGAAGGCGACGCTTCCCGGCGCCGAGTTTCCGTCCTGCGTCCCGTCGAAGTCGTCCCACCGCCCGTCGCTGGTGGCGCTGATGCCGCTGAAGCGGAGCGCGAAATCGTCGGGGTTCGACGCCTGCCGGTGCGCCTCCTCGTAGGAGATGATCTTCTGCCGCACGAGGCTCATCAGCGACTGGTCGAAGGTCTGCGTCCCGTAGCTCTGGTGGCCCTGGGCGATGGCGTCCGTGATCTCCTTGGTCCGGTCCTTGTCCTCGATGAGCTCGCGGACCCGGGCCGTGTTCTTCAGCACCTCCACCGCGGCGACGCGCCCCTTCCCGTCGGCGCGGGGCACGAGGCGCTGGGAGACGACCGCCTTGAGCACGCTCCCCAGCTGCAGCCGGACCTGCTTCTGCTGGTACGGCGGGAAGACCGAGACGATGCGGTTGATGGTCTCCGTGGCGTCCAGGGTGTGGAGGGTGGACATGACCAGGTGACCGGTCTCGGCGGCGGTGAGCGCCGTCTCGATGGTCTCGAGGTCACGCATTTCGCCCACCAGGATGACGTCCGGGTCCTGGCGAAGCGCGCTCTTCAGCGCCTGGCTGAAGGACACCGTATCCACCCCGACCTCTCGCTGGTTCACGATCGACCGCTTGTCGCGGATGAGGAACTCGATCGGATCCTCGATGGTCATGATGTGGTCGGTCTCGTTGGCGTTGATGTGATCGATCATCGCCGCCAGCGTGGTGCTCTTGCCCGAGCCGGTGGTCCCGGTGACGAGGACCAGACCGCGCTCCTCGAGGGCGATGGCTTCCAGGACCGTGGGCAGCAGGAGGTCCCGGATGGTCATGACCTTGAAGGGGATGACGCGGAGCACGGCGCCGAGCGTTCCGCGCTGCTGGAAGACGTTCACGCGGAAGCGGCCCAGGCCGGGGACGCCGTAGGCGAGGTCTACCTCGTTCGAGTTCTTGAACTTGTCCCGCTGGTACTCGTTCATGATCCCGAAGGCCATGCGCGCCACCTCCTCGGGAGGGAGGCGCTTGCCGTCCTTCAGCGGGACCAGCGAGCCGTCCACCCGGAACATCGGGGGCAGACCGGCCTTGAGGTGAATGTCGCTCGCGCCACCGCGCAGCGCGACCTGGAGGATCTCGTTGAGTTCCACTGGCCGAGAATCCTAGCACCCCGGCCGAGCGGGCCCCCTCGCTGCGGACCTGGGCCTACATCCCTGAAACACGTCGGCCGGCGCCGCGGGAACCCTCCCACAGGCCGGCCGCTGGCGTGTCCCGGAATACCCCGGGGGACGCGCTACCGCTTGCTGAACTGGAAACGACGGCGAGCGCCGGGCTGGCCGTACTTCTTGCGCTCGACGACGCGCGCATCGCGGGTCAGGAACCCGGCCTTCTTCAGCGCCATCCGGAACTCCGGATTGAGCAGGCACAGCGCGCGGCTGAGCCCGTGGCGGATGGCGCCGGCCTGGCCGGAGAGGCCGCCGCCGACGACGTTCACCGTCACGTCCACCTTCCCCACCTGCTCGAGGATCTGCAGCGGCTGGTTGAGGATCATCTTCGACGTCTCACGCCCGAAGTACTCGTCGAGCGGACGGCCGTTGACGACGATCGTCCCGTTCCCTTCCTTCACCCACACCCGCGCGGTCGACTCCTTGCGGCGGCCGGTGGCGTAGTACCCGTTCTCGGTCTGGATCGGCATGTTCCTCAGGCCTCCACCTGGCGCGCCTCGGGCTTCTGCGCGGCGTGGGGGTGCTGGTCTCCGGCGTAGACCTTGAGCTTCGTCATCATCTTCCGGCCCAGCGCGTTCCGCGGAAGCATCCGGCGAACCGCGTTGATGACCACGTCCTCGGGGTGCCGCGCGCGCAGGGTGGCCAGATTCGTGGTCTTGAGCGCACCGGGGAAACCCGCCCGTGGGTGCCGGTAGTAGAGCTTGTTCGTCTCCTTCGAGCCGGTGACCTTCACCTTCGCCGCGTTGATGACGATGACGTGGTCACCCGTGTCGAGGGACGGCGTGTAGATGGGCTTGTGCTTGCCCTTGAGAATCGAGGCGATCTGGCTCGCCGCCCGACCGAGCACCTTGTCGCTCACGTCGATCACGTGCCATGCCCGCTTCACGTCCGCGGGCCTCGCGCTGTACGTCCTGTTGGACATCTGGGGACACTCCGGCACCGGAGGGTCTGCCCCCCGGAAAAGACGGGCGATGTAGAGGTCTTGCCGCCCCAAGTCAAGCAGAGGGCACCGGGCCTCCGTGCAGCCTGGCCTTCAGGGTCCTGAAGAAGCCCTGCTCGGCCTCGGTGGGCGGCCCGGGAGGCGGCGCCGTGGTGTCGGACACCTCGAGGATGGCCGGGGGAATGTCGGCCAGGAACCGGGACGGCGTCCGGGGCACCTCGCGGCCTCGTCGCAGGCGGCTGACCGCCCGGGTCAGGATCAGCTCTTGGCGGGCCCGGGTGATGCCCACGTAGCAGAGCCGCCGCTCCTCCTCGAGGTTCTGCGGCTCACCCTGCATCCCCCCGTGGGGGAGGAGGCCTTCCTCCATCCCCACGAGGAAAACCGTCTTGAATTCCAGCCCCTTGGCGCCATGGAGGGTCAGGAGCGTGACCCGGGCGGGTGAGGGACCGTCCTCCTCCTCGCGGGTGTCGAGGGAAAGGCGGTTCAGGTAGCTGCGCAGGTCCGTCCTCGGCCCCTCCCGCCGCTCGAATTGCTCCAGCGAGCCGAGGATGCCCTCCACCCCCTTCAGCCTTCGCTCGGCGGCGGTGGGCGAGGCGGTGCCGGAGCGGGCGGCGGCCTCGAAGCCGATCTGCCCGAGCAGCCCCCGGGTCACGACGGAGAGCGGCTCGGTCCGCAGCCGCGCCCGGGTGCTCCGCAGCAGCTCCGAGAACTCCTTCACCGCCCGTGCAGCTCCCGGGGTGAGCCCCGGCACCGCCTCCGGGGCGTGGAGCACGTCCGCGACCGGCATTCCGCGGCTCCGGGCGTGCACTATCACGTGTTCCACGGTGACGTCCCCGATGCCCCGGGCTGGCACGTTCACGATGCGCAGGAGCGAGACCTCGTCGGCGGGATTGGCCAGGACCTTGAGGTAGGCGAGCACGTCGCGCACCTCGCGCCGGTCGAAGAACTCGCTCCCGCCCACCACCTCGTAGCGGATTCCGCGGGCACGGAAGGCCTCCTCGAAGGGACGGGACTGGCCGTTGGTGCGGTAGAGCACCGCGATGTCGTCCGGGCGGAGGCCGCGGGCGAGCCGCTGCTCGATGGCCTTCGCCACGTACGCCGCCTCGTCGTCCTCTCCGGGAAGGACGACCAGCTGGACCTTCGGGCCGTCGAGCGTCGCGGTCCACAGCTTCTTCGGCCGCCGCTCGGGCAGCTGCGAGACCACGCCGTGCGCCGCCTCGAGCACCGCCGGAACGCTCCGGTAGTTCTGCTCCAGCCGGACCTCGGTGGCGGCGGGGAAGGCCTCCTCGAAGCGGAGGACGTTGTGCACCTCCGCGCCGCGCCAGCCGTAGATGCACTGGTCGTCGTCGCCGACGGCGCAGACGTTCCGCCGCTCGCCGGCCAGCTGTCGCACCAGCTCGAGCTGCGCGCCGTTGGTGTCCTGGAACTCGTCCACCAGGAGGTACCGGAAGCGGCGTACGTAGCTGCCGAGCACGTCGGGGTGCTCCCGGAAGAGGCGCAGCGGGAGCAGGAGCAGGTCGTCGAAGTCCACCGCGCCCTGGGCCTTCAGCGCGCGCTGGTAGAGGGGAAAGACCTCGGCCGCGGCGATCTCCCGGTCCTCGGGAGAATCGCCCTCGACGGTGGGCGCGCGGCCGGCGTTCTTCGCCCGGCTGACGGCGGTGAGGATGCGGCGCGGGTCGAAGTCGGTCTTGCCGTCGATGGGGCGCTCGCGGAGAGCGCGCTGCACGAGCGAGATCTGGTCCGAGAGGTCGGCGATGGCGAACTTCCTGGGCCAGCCGAGCCGGTGGACGTGCTGGCGGAGCACCTCGGCCCCGAAGGCGTGGAAGGTGCAGACGGTGAGGGCCTGGGCGCCCGACCCCACCAGGCGCACCACCCGTTCCTTCATCTCGGCGGCGGCCTTGTTGGTGAAGGTGACCGCGAGGATGGCCCGGGCCGGCACCCGCTGGCCGAGGAGCCACGCGATGCGGTGGGTGATGACCCTGGTCTTCCCGGTGCCTGCCCCGGCGAGCACCAGGAGCGGCCCTTCGGTGGTGGTGACGGCACGACGCTGTGGAGGGTTCAGTCCGGAGAGGTCCAAGTCGGGGCGGACGCGTATAGGATGAGGGACTGACCGATGCCCGCTTCCTCCGCGCGCGCTGCCGTCCGTCCGTCCACTGCAGAGATCGAGGCCCAGGCGAAGGAGGCCCGGGCCGCGGTGACGCGCCTCGGGCGCCGCGAGTTCCTCGATCAGCTCGCCACGCTCGGCAGGGCCTTCGCCGCCGACCCGGGCAACCCGGGCAGCTACGCCTGCAAGGACTGCGAGCGGTGCGCAAACTGCATGTTCTGCCGTGACTGCGTGGGCTGCTACCAGTGCACCCACTGCGTGTCGTGCGAAGGCTGCAGCAACTGCAGCCACTGTACCGAGAGCAAGGGGTGCCAGTCCTCGGCCTACCTCCTCCAGTCCGAGAACTGCACACACTCGGCCTACCTCGTCTTGTGCCGCAACCTCTCCGACTGCAACTACTGCTTCGGCTGCGTGGGGCTGTCGAACAAGGACTTCCACATCCTCAACGTGGCCTTTCCCCGGAAGGAGTACTTCGAGGTGACGGCCCGTCTGCGGAAGGAACTCGGGCTGCCGGCCTGAAAACGTCGTTGCCTCGGCGCCCGGGGCCTGCAACGGTCGGGGAGCAGCACCACCGGAGGGCACGTCCATGGCGCGCGTCTCGGGAGAGGTGACCTCGCCGACTCCGCCGGAGGTCTTCCTGCGAGCGCTGACCGACTTCAGCCCGCGAAGGCCGGAGCTCTGGCCCAACCTCTCGCCGAAGCTCTACCAGGTGCACTCGGTCGGGGAGACCGAGGCCGAGGTGACCGAGGGATCGTCGGCGTTCGGCGGCGTCTGGGAGCGGGCGCGCTACGACTGGAGCGAGCCGGGGGTGGTGCTCATCGAGGTGGAGGACTCCAACGCCTTCGCTGCCGGCAGCTGGTGGCGCTACCAGGTGGAGCCGGTGGGAAGCGGCAGCAAGGTGCGCTTTCAGTTCGATCGCCGGCCGAAGAACCTCAAGGGGCACCTCGTCTCGGCCGTGCTCGGGCTCGCCGGGAAGCGGGTGTTCACCAAATCGCTCGAAGAGACGCTTCGCCGGCTCGGGTCCTCGGCCGCGGGCGGGCCCCCGGCGACGGGATGAACGCCGGGCTCCTCGCGCTGCTCCTGCTCTCCGGCGGGGGAGCGCAGCCCGCGCCGGCTCCGGCGGCGCCTGCCGGGGCCACCGCCGAGGTCCGCGCCGCGGTCGACGGGTTCGTCCGTGCCTTCGAGGCGCTCGACTGGCCGGCGTTCCGGGCCTGCTTCGCAGAGGGCGCCACGGTGTTCCACCCCGCTCCGCCGCACGTGCTCCGCACCGACTCGCCGGAGAGCTTCGAGCGCGCCTGGGCCGCGGTGTTCGAGCGGATCCGGCGCAACTCGGGGCGGACGGCGCCGCCCTACTTCACGCTCGCGCCGAAGGACGTGAGGGTCCAGCTGCTCGCGGAGAAGGTCGCGCTGGTCACCTTTCATCTGCCCGACGGAGAGACGGTGGGGCGGCGGACGGTCGTGCTCCAGAAGCTCGAGCCGGGGTGGAAGATCGTCCACATCCACGCCTCGAACCTGCCGGCCACGCCCCCGTCCACTCCCTCGGGACACTGAAGCTCAGCCGCGGATGGCGGCCTCGATCTTCGCGACGTCGAACTTCTTCATCTCCTGGACCGCCGCCAGCACGCGATCGGCCTTCTTCTGATCGGTGCCATTGATGGCGCGGATGGCCGCGGACGCAACCACCTGCCAGGAAAGGCCGTAGCGGTCCTTGAGCCAGCCGCACGGTCCCTCCTGTCCGCCGTTCGCGGTGAGCGCCTTCCAGTAGCGGTCGACCTCCTCCTGGGTCTCGACCTCGATCGCGAGCGAGATGGCCTCGCTGAACTTGAACTGCGGGCCGCCGTTGAGCGCGACGAACTCGAGGTCACCGAGGCGGAAGGACACCGTCAGCACCGAGCCCTTCGGGGCCTGCCCGTTCTCCCCCCAATGGGCCACCTCGAGGATCTTCGAGTTCGGGAAGATCGAGACGTAGAGCTTCGCCGCCTCCTCCGCCTGGGTGTCGAACCACAGCATGGGCCTCATCGTCGGGGTCACGGGCATGTCGGTCTCCAGTCGTGGACGCCGGGGGCGTCGTTCCTACACCCAAGGTGGACGCGCCGGGGGCTCCGGACTCATCGGTCGGGGCCGCGGCTTCAGATGTGCTCGAGGCCGCCGCTGGGCACGCTGCATTTGGGCGATGTCGCCTGGCTGCCGGCGGATTGACCGCCCCGGGGAACGGTCGTACGCCCCGGGACCGATGCCGCGCGCCTCCTCTCATCGGGCCAGCCTGAGGACGCTCGGCGTCATCCTGCTCGCCGCGTGCGCCACGCCCTCCACCGGCTGGGTCCGCACCGAGCTCTTCCTCGGCCGGAACCTTCCCGACGGCGGGACCCTCTCCGCCGCCGAGGTCGACGCGTTCCTCGCCCGCGAGGCGGGGCCACGCCTGCAGGGCTGGACGGTGCTCGAGGCGCGCGGCCACTGGACGGGCCCGGACGGAGGTCTGGTGGACGAGCCGACCTCGGTGCTCGTCGTCCTCCACCCACCGGGCTCCGACGAGGCGAGCCTCGAGGAGATCCGTCGGGCCTACGTGCAGCAGCACGGGCAGGACTCGGTCCTTCGCGTCGACACGCCGGCCGGTGCGAGCTTCGACCTGTCGGCCCCGGGCGCGCGCCGCTAGCTCAGAGCGGGCGGACGAAGAACGCCTTGAGGTACTCGGTCTCCGGGAGCCCTCCGAGGACCGGATGGTCCGCAGCGGGCCCGCGCCGCTCGAGGATCTGCACCGGCCGCCGGACGTCATCCGCCGCGCCGAGCAGCATCTCCTCGAAGTCCGCCGGCTTCACCTTTCCCGAGCAGGAGCAGGTCACGAGAAGCCCCCCGGGACGGAGCAGCCGGAGCGCGCGGACGTTGAGCTCCCGGTAGGCGCGCAGCGCCGTCCGCGCCCCTTCCTTCCGCTTCGCGAGGCCCGGCGGGTCCAGCACCACCGTGTCGAACCGCTCACCGTCGCGGTCGAGCTGGTGAAGGACGTCGAAGGCGTTGGCCTCCCGCGCCTCCACGTTCTTGCGGCCGTTGCGCCGGGCGTTCTCGGAGAGCCGCGCCGCCGCCGTCGGGTCCTGCTCCAGCGCGAGCACCGAGTCGCAGCGCGTGGCGAGCGCCAGCGCGAATCCCCCGTGGTAGCTGAAGGCATCGAGCGCACGGCCGCGGCCGAGCTCGCCGGACCGGAGGTGGTTCTCCGCCTGGTCGAGGAAGGCGCCGGTCTTCATGTCGTTCAGGAGATCGGTGCGGAAGACATTGTCTCCCTCCCGCCACTCCACCTCGGTCTCCTTCGGACCGCGCAGAACACGGGACTCGCGCGGGACCTGCTCGAAGTCGCGACCCGAGCCGTCGTCGCGGCACACCACCTGGACCGCTCCGGTGAGCTCCTCCAGCGTCGCCGCCAGCCCCTCCTTGCGGGTGTCCATTCCCTCGGCCAGCGTCTGCACGACGAGCCGGTCGCGGTAGCGGTCCACGAACAGCCCGGGCAGACCGTCCGCCTCGCCGTGGACCAGCCGGAGCGATTCGCGCCCGAACGTGGCGCGGCGGGCGATGGACGCCTGGAGGCGCGCCCGGAACCACGCGGCGTCCACCGGCTCCTCGGCATGCGTCCGGCGGGTGAGGAGCCGGAGCGCGAGCGGGCTCTTCTCGGCCCACAGCGCCTGGCCGGCGGGCTGGCCGCGCGGGTCCACCACCGACACCACCCACCCGCCGGGCGCCCCCGGAGCCTCGATCACGTCCTTGCGCCACACCCACGGCCGGAGATGGCGAAGCGCGCGAGCTCCGTCGGCCGAGACCCGGACCGTGGGCGGTGCGGCGGAGTGACCCGCGCTCATTCCAGCCCGCGCGCGGCGAGCTCCAGGTCGTCCTCGCCCCGGAGGTGGCCGATCTCGTGGAGCAGCGTGACGCGGATCTGCTCCACCAGCTCCTCCCGCGAGTTCACCGCCCGGGCCAGGTTCTTCCGGTACAGCACCACCGAGCGGCAGACCGGGCCGTCCTCGGCGCTGCAGGGCTCACCGATCGACGGACCGCGGAAGAGGCCGAGGATGGTAGGCGACAGCGGCGGATCTCCCTCGAGGAGATCGTCCGCCTTCGGGATGTCCTCCACCGTCACCGGCACGCCTCCCAGGTCCTTCCGCATGTCCGGCGGGAGCGCGGCGAGCGCCCGGTCCACCTCGCGGCGGAACTCCTTCTCCGAGAGCAGCTGCGGCGGGGGGAAGTCCTCCGGCGACAGCTCGTGGGCCTTCCGGAAGTGCACCTCCGCCTCGGCCACCTTGCCGTCGCGCTCCAGGAGGAGGCCGAGGTGCTGGTGGGCGTGGGCGCCGTGCTCGTCGTCGGAGAGCAGCCGGGTGAACGCCTCCTGGGCATCCTTGAAGCGGCAGAGCTCGAAGAGCGCCACCGCCCTCTCGTAGGCCACGTCGGGGTCGCCGCCGCGTTCCTCGGCGGCCTCCTCGCTGCGCTCGAGCGCGGTCTGGGCCTCGCCGAGGTCGTTGGCCGCCATCGCGCCGAGGAGGGCGAACTGTCCGGCCAGCTCGCCGTCTCCCGCCTCGCGCGCGAGCTGCCGGCCGCGCTCGGCGTAGACGAAGGCCAGCTCGTCATTGTCTCGGCTGCTGGGGAGGCTGACGCCGTAGAGGTGCGCGGCGCCGAGCAGCGAGTCCAGGTGCTCGGGGTCGAGGGCCAGCGCACGGGCGTAGGCGAGCTTTGCCTCGTCGAACCGGCCGAGCGCCGACAGCGCGGCGCCACGCTCGCTGTGGGCATCCGGCTCGTCGGGCGCGCGGGCGGAGGCCTCGGCGGCGCAGGACAGCGCCCGGTCGTACTCCCGCGCGTCGTAGGCCGCCCGCGCCGCATCGAGCGGATCGAGCCCCCGCGCGTCGCACACCGCCAGCGGCTCGACCGGAGGCGGGCGCGACGGATGGTGGCTCGGGGCGGTGGGCAGTCCGGGGCTGGTGGCCGCGCTCTTCGCCGGGACATCCGCCGGGGCCGCCCGGTGGCAAGCAGACGCCACGCAAAGGAGACTGAGGAGGGCGACCCGGCGGACCATGCGCCCAATGTAACAGACGGCCGCTCCGCTTCAGTCCTCGCCGGCGCGTCGCATCAGTGGCCTCAGTGGCAGCCGGCGTCCGCCGCTGCACAGCCGAGGAGCCTCGGCTGCCCGCTCAGCGGCTCCAGCAGGAGCTGCTGGTCGACCTGGTGCGCGACGCCGGCGCGCAGGGTGAGGGGCCCCGCCGAAACCGCCCCGGTGCAGTCGCCCACCCCCGCATCCCGGGGAACGGCCTGACCGGTCCCGCCCCGGAAGCACAGGCCTGCCCAGGCGCTCAGGTCCACCGCCGCGGGCAAGGTGACCCAGCCGCCGGTCTCCCGGCAGGGGCAGTCGCCGCCGCCGCAGGCCGTGGTGGTGGCGCATCCCGCAGACGGGCAGCCGATGCCGAACGTCTCGTTGTCGCAGGGGAGGCGCTCCCACCGGGCAATCGTGACCCCGCCGTCGGTCACCATCGCCAGCCGGACGGGCTGGTTGTGGGTGCGGGCAATCTTCCGGGCAGCGAGGAGCTGGCCGTACACCCCGCTCACCGCATCGTTGTTGCGGGCCCGGGCGACCGCCGAGCTCCAGCTGTTGACCGCCAGCGCGGACAGCACGGCGATGACCGCGCAGGTGGTCATCGCCTCGAGCAGCGTGAATCCACGCCGGACCATCAGAAGCTCCCCGCCAGCTGGTAGTTGCGCGGCGCGAGCGTGAGCACGAGCGTGCGGCGGACGAGGCCGTCGTCGGGGTTGCCGTACTCGTCCCGGGCGAAGCCGCCGCCGTCGGGCGCCATCGTCGCGATGTTCTCCCGGCGCGAGGACCGCGCGACGAGTCGGACCTCCACCGCACGGACCCGGCGCATCAGGGCGTCCCAGGCGGTGGGATCCAGCGCCGGGGGGCCCATGCCGCCCGGCACCGCGCAGTTGCCGCCCGGGCTCTGACCCATGCACTGGTCCACGGACACACCCCCGTCGGCGCCGGGGAACCAGGTGAGGGGCACCCCGGCATCGGTGGTCAGATCACGGACGCCGAAGGCGATGGTCATCTGTTCCACGTCGCGGCTGACCTCGGTCCAGGCGTCGGTGGGCAGCGGCGGGGCGCGGTTGGTGTACTCGAGGACCGGGGAGCCGGTGGCCCAGTTCACCCGGAAGGTCGCGCCTCCCGACGACATCACGACCGAGCGCTGCGTGGCGTAGAGCGAGCCGCCCATGGCGCAGCCATCGCCGGCCGGGGCGTCGTTCGAGCTCGGGTACGGCGTCGCCGGAAGAGTCGGAGCGTGGACCCCCGGCGTCCCCGAGGTGCTCGTGCCGGTGACGATCTGCGAACAGGCCTCGGGCAGATCCGGATTCACCACGAAGACCGGGGTCCCCTGGGGGAAGGTGGTGGCCTGGGTCGCGGTGCACAGCCCGCTCCCCTCGCGGGAGAAGCCACTGGTCCCCCCGTCCGCGCCGGAAAGCTGGCAGGAGCTCAGCGGCACCACCGACGTCGCGTCGCCCCAGCGGAGCTGGAGCGAGTCGGAGATGCGATCGGCGTAGGCGTCCGGCGGCGGAGCGAAGCCGGGGAAGCCGGAGAACCGATCGGCGGTGGTGACCTGGATGGCGTAGGCGAAGCTGGAGCCGCCCAGGTTGATCCGGGCATTCCCCATCCCCTCGCCGGCGCGCTGGAGCATCGGTCCGAAGAAGTCGGTGACCGCCTGGGTGCCGCCCTGCATGAGCGAGCTCTGCTGCTCGAAGAAAGCCTTGCGCTGCAGCTGCACGCCGACGGTCAGCGTCGCGGTGAGCACCACCATGCCCATCGCGCTGGCGACCATCGCCTCCATGAGGGTGAAGCCCCGTCGGGTCACGGCGCCACCCGGGTCTGGAGGGCCACGGCCTGTCGCGGCCGGTCACGCTCGGTCCAGCTCACCGTCACCCGCACGTTGAGGAGGTGCGGCGCGGGCTGGCCGGGAACGAGCGCCCGGGCGAGGAGCGGCGCACCTGTCTCGTTTCCCTCGAAGCAGGTACCACCGTTGCAGTTCCCGGGGCCGTCCACGTCGACGTCCACGTGGTAGGTGCGAGCTCCAGCCACGGGAGGCGCGCCGGGGAGGCTCGACACGCCCCAGGCCACGTCGTAGCCGGTGCGATCGAGGCTCCGCACGTTGTCGCAGAACGCGCTGTCCGACGAGCCGTTGGTGCAGCCGAGCGCGAGGATGCGCTCGAGCTCCCGCTGCGCCACCGCCTCGGCCTGGGCCTGCGCCAGAGTGCGGCGGTTCTGGCCGGCGGTGGCGAGCACGAGCGAGCCGATGGCGGCGATGCCCATGCACAGCACTCCCATCGCGGCCATCACCTCGATGAACGAGGCGCCGCGCCGAGGCCTCACTTCGGGAGCTGTGACTGTGTCGACACGTCCCACAGGATGACCCTCGGCGCGGTGGCCGGCGTGAAGTTGGTCCGGTTGTTCCAGGCGGCATCGCCGTAGGCGGTGGCCTGGCCGGTGACGCTGACGCTGAGGACGTGACCGTCGTAGATGACCGGCGAGTTGAGCGAGTGGCCGCCGAGGTCCTTCCCGCTTCCCGCCTGGGCCGTCCCGTCGCCCTGCCCGAAGCTGTAGTACTTGCCGCTGACGTTGTTGCTCAGGTTGCAGGCGTCGGCGGCGTTACCCACCGCGGTGGTCACGTAGACGAAGTTCGAGTCGAGCGAGACGCCGCCCCACACCCGCTGGCCAGGGTCGAGCGCCTGGCTCCAGGTCGGAGCGACCGGCGCGGCGGGGCAGCTGCCGAGCGGATCCGAGTCGGTGTAGCCGAAGACGTAGTACCGCGAGGCGGTGGTATCGTACGGGTCGTCGGGGCTGTCGGCGGTGCCGAAGAAGAACATCACCGTGTTCTTCGAGCCGTTCATCGGGCCAGGACGCGACACCAGTCCGGAGTGGATCTCCTCGAGCGGACCGTCGCTCCCGCCGACCGCGAGCGGGGCGCTGGCGATGAGGCAGGTGGGGATGCGCGAGCCGAGGGCGAGGCTCTCGTTCCGCTTGCTCAGGTTCACCCGGTACACCCGCCCGCTGGTGGAGGGGACGTAGAGGACGTCGGAGGTGCCGTCTCCCGGCGTGGCGTCGCCGAAGGCCGGCTCGCCGCCCACGCCCTCGCCCTGCTCGAGGGGAACCACCCCCACCTGCTTGCCGTTGACCACGACCGGCTGGCCGGTGGTGAGGTCGATCAGATAGACGGCGCCGCTGTACCCGGAGGACGGGAGGTAGTCGGTGGCCACCGCGGCGATCCACTTGCGGCAGCTCCCCGCTCCGGAGCCGCAGTCGGCAGAGGCGGTGGTGCCGAAGTCGACGCGGGCGATGACCGGAGCGTGCCGGGTGCCGTTGGTGTCCGGAAGGAGCACGCTCGGATTCGAGAGCCGCGCGCTGGCGAAGGCGCTGCTCACCGAGTTCATGTCGAACTCCCACTGGAAGATGGGGTAGGTGTCGAGATCGGGCTGGGTGATGTCGAGCGAGAACACCGTGCTCTGACCCCGACCCGTGGCGGAGACGAGCATCGTCTTCGCGCCCTTCCCCACTGTCCCGCTGATGGTCCAGGGGAGCACCGAGCTCCCGAGCCCGGCGAGGTCGACGTCGGCGACGGCCGGCGAGGCGTCGAGCGAGGCCGCGGGGGAGCCGGTGATGGTCGGCCCGACGTAGTTGTTCACGTACCGCCCGAGGAGGCTCCTGGGGAGAAAGACGAACCGCTCGGCGCCGGTGCCGTAGTTGCGGGTGTTGACCCCCGGCGGCGTGACGCAGGCGCCGGTCGGCTGGAAGAAGCCGCGGTACAGCGTCTGTCCCGTCTGGCCGAGACAGGGGTCGGAGGTGGAGGGCGAGTAGTGGCCGGCGGCGA